>NZ_JBFHFD010000034.1:0-28688 GCF_041583735.1 Novipirellula sp. | reverse complement strand
TTGCCATCGTGGGTAAAGGGGTCACGTTTGATAGTGGCGGTTTGTCGATCAAACCCAGCGACGGCATGGTCGACATGAAATGCGACATGGCCGGCGCCGCGACGGTGCTTGGCGTGATGCAAGCGGTCGCTCAGCTCGGAGTCAAACGAAATGTGATCGGCGTTTGCGGATTGGCTGAAAACATGATCAGCGGCACCAGCTACAAACTGGGGGATGTGATCAAGACCCGTAACGGCAAAACGATCGAGATCCTGAACACCGATGCCGAAGGCCGCGTGGTGTTGGCTGACACACTTGATGTGACTCGCGAAAACGCTCCTGCCAGCATCGTTGACTTGGCCACGTTGACCGGCGCGTGCATGGTCGCTTTGGGAATGGAGGTCGCCGGATTGATGACGAACGATCAACCCCTGTGTGATGCGGTTTCGCAAGCGGCGAAGACCGAGGGCGAACCAGTTTGGCAATTGCCCATGTTCGACCTGTACGATGAAAAGGTCAAGAGCAAGGTTGCCGACATCAAGAACGTGGGCGAAGGTCGCTGGGGAGGTGCCATTACGGCGGCCAAATTCCTCGAGAACTTTGTGGGCGATACCCCTTGGGTTCACATCGACATTGCAGGCCCCGCGTTTGTTGATTCGCCCAAACCGCACCGCGATGCGGGTGCCACCGGGGTGATGGTTCGCACCCTTGTCAATTGGATCGAATCCCAAGCGTAGCGGGGATCAACGCCCCGGCCACGTCGAAAGCTACGTCTTGGCAGCCCCGGGCCAGAATTTCTTCCACTTGTTGGCGGCTGGTTTCTCGGCAACCTCTTTCTCTTGGGCCGGAGCATGCGTTTTGCTGTCGAGCTTTGCCGCCAGATCTCGGATCGACTGAGTGATCGCGGCCTTGGGCGCCTGGATGATCAAGGGCACTCCGTTATTACGGACTTCGACCATCGTGCGATAGTCGTTTGGCAACAACGCAAAGATCTCGCGACCGAGCGTCTCTTTGGCCTTCTTCAGACTGATTTGTCCCGAGTCCAAACCCGCACGGTTGACGATAATTTCAACCTTGTCCTGCAAGTTGTCCATTTCTTCAAAACTCATCATCAAACGAACGACATTCCGCAAACACGGCAAGTCGAGCTGAGTGACGAGAACGATTCGGCTGGCACACTGCATCGCGGCAATGTCGACTTGGCTGTACGTCTTCGAGAGATCGATCACCAGGTGAGTGAACGAGGCCTTCAGCAGCCCGATGACTTTGCGGATGCTGTCGCCGTTGATTGACTCGGTGTCATGAAGTTCGACCGGTCGAGGCAACAAGTACAATCCGCTGCTATGTTTTGTTAACGAACGTTTCAGCAGCTGAATGTCCAAGCGAGCGATGTTCTGAACAACGTCGGCAAGAGTGTAGTCGGGGATCGAGTCCAAAAAGACATCCGCGTCTCCTAGCGCGAGATCGAGATCGACCAGTGCGACGCTGTTTTGAGGATCGGCTGCTAACACACACCCGAGATTCACTGCGGTGCTTGTTGTGCCGACACCACCGGTAGCTCCGGCAACCGCGATCACTTCACACGGCCGGCTGCCACCTTCGTTGGCTCCGAACTTTTGCTGGCTGATGCGATCCAGCGTGCTGCTGAGTTCTTCTTTTGTGAGCGGCAGCGTCAGAAATTCTTTCGCACCAGCGCGAATCGTACGAAGGATCAAATGCCCATCGGTGCTTTCGCTGACAGCCAGCAGCGACGTCTCGGGCGCCGAGGTCGAAAGCCGCTGGATCAATTCGATCGCTTTGTCGGGATTGGCATCAAGTGCGACAACTCCCGCGTCTGGATTGGTTTGCTCGACGACATCAGGGTAGAACTCATAACGAGAGCAATCTGCCTCAAGCCACACCGTGTCCATCCCCACGAGCATCCCCTTAAGCTGATTGCGGGATGTATCATTTGGATCAACAAGGGCAATTCTTAGAACATTACTCATAACGACCTATCCACTGACATGAATTCATTCTGAATTTCTTACCGCGACTGAATTGTCGCTCGATCGATTTCGCGGTGCTCTAACGCGACCACCGTGATAGCGTTGCTTTAATTTTGTGGCGACACGACGGTTACGCCATCACCGATGACGGTTGGGGTTGCCCCGGGCACAATCGCCCCCTCAGGCAAACCAGGATGACGCAAGATTTCCTGGTCGAATTGGTGCGAAGTTCCACCGAGAACTTGTCCGCCGTACGATGGGTCAATGCTAAAGCCCTGGACGTCGTTACAGGCGTTGATCTCGTCGCCGCAGTTGTCACCCTTTAAGTTCGGCACTTCCAAGAAACCTCGCAAGTAGAACTCTTTGTCGTTAGGCGAACCCGAGTTCAAACCAGGACCGCCCGTGGGTGCTTCACATGGATCCATCGCGGCGACTACTTCCGGAGTCACGGTGACAAGCAGTTCGATATCGTTGCGACGTTCGTTGATGCGGCGAAAGAATGTTCCGATGTAAGGCAGTTCACCGAAGAACGGAGTGGAGCGACGAGTCGCCTCGGTACGTGTTTGCAACAAGCCGGCCAAGGCAAACGTTTGTCCGGCTTGCAGCTCGACCGCTGTTTCGACATAGCGATGCGTGAACGCAAACACCTGGGTGGATTCGTTGATGATCGAACGCGAGGGGTCCACTTCGCTGACCTCGGGACGAACTTCCAAGCGAATTCGCCCCGGTCCGACCACAAACGGCAAGAAGTCGACCGAGGTTCCGTACTCTTCGTAACGGACCGATACCGCACCGTTGCCCGAGGGAACAATGTAGGGCACCTTACCACCAACGATAAAACGAGCAGGGCGTCCGTGGGTGGCCACCACCGTGGGTTCCGCCAACAGTTTGACCAAGTCATCTTGGCGAAGGGCTTTGATCAGTGCACTAAAGTCGCCGGTCAACACGCTCGCATTGGCTTGGTCACCCGCGTGGATCACCCCGCCCGAGATCGTACTCGCCGAGGCGTTGATCAGTCCACCGGGGGCGTTAACGAACAGGTTTCCCGAATCAAGGATCGCCAAGTCAATTCCGAGATCACGGAACTTGGTACGTGAAATCTCCATGATCTTGGTATGCAGCAGGACTTGCTGCACGCCAACGACTTTGATGTTGTTGACCACGGTCGAATAGAACTGTTCGACAATCGCGACGGCACGGTCAACGTCATCGACGCTGGTGACCGTTCCTGAAATGATGGCACTGTCATTGATCGGCATGACTTTGAGCGATGCAAATGGCAACTGGGAACTTAAAATCCCCTCGACCTCGCGAGCGTCGGCAAGCACAGTCACGTCGACAGTATAGAGTTTGTCGTTGGTATCCCAAAGATTCAACTGAGTCGTTCCGGGGACCTTCGCGAAAATCTGAATCTGATTCTGTGAAACCGGAGTCGCTCCGATTACTTCCTCGTTATGCACTTGGAATTTAGGAATGCGATCTTCCAATGTCAAAATGCGACTGCTTTTGACCAGCATCTCGAAACGTTCAACCGTCTGAGAAATACTATGGGACGCCATCGATTGGTTCGATGTCAACTGAACCGGTCCGTCTGCTTTTGCAACAGACCCGGGGCCAGCTAAGACAAGACCCATCATCAGCATCAGAGATGCGGTGGACTTGGTTGTCCAACAGTTCATTTCCATCGCGAAAGCATCCTTGCGAAGGCCTGGTGATTGGCGAAGCCAACTATGATTTGAAAAAGCATCTGTGCTTTGGACAATCAATTCAGGCAGTAATAAGTAACAAGTTCTCTGGTAAAGAGTTTTTTAAAACACGCTTATCGAGAGGTCGTTTGGTTTCAGGTGAAAGAATACCTTCGATGCCACGACGTCTCGCTATCATAGTACTAGTAATCCGAAGCCGAACTGCCACGTTCGCCCTGAGGTTGAAAGAACGGACTGTCGGCTCCGTTAAGGTGGCTGTAGTCGCCGGGGCCACCGGCAGGAGCGTTCCCTTCGCTGTGAGACGAATCTTCCTGCATGCCCGCCTCTGCTTCCGTGGTCTCTTGCCCGCTGGTGTCGGTAGGACCGGTGTCGCTCATCACGACGGGAACTTCAGTCGGTGCGATCCAGTACTCAATCATGCGGCCTTCGACCATTTTGAGCATCTTGAATCCCTCTTTTCGTTTTTTCGGTGCTGCCGCCGCTGCAGTGGCGGCTGCGGCTGCGGGGGCCACCACGGGCGTCGCCACAGGTTGACGCATCTCTTCGCGGCGACGGTCCTGCGCGGTTTGGTAGTCGGCAAGCCATTTCAAGAATGAACTGGCAGCGGGACTTGGCCCCTCATCGGTTGCGGGCTCCTCGTAATCGCCTGGGTTGCCAAGACTTAAACGAATCTTTCCTAATTCGTTGGCATAGGTCCATGCATCGACGTCGTCGCTGCGAATGGACAACTGAATCGTGCGTGCCGTGGTCGGCTTTGCGTCCCCTTCGAGACGATCGGTATTACCATCAATCGCAAACACACGAACACCGGTCAAAACCGTCTTGGTCATGGTGCGAGGAATCAATTCGCTTTTGGTAAAGAACGCCATCACGTTCACGCGGTCACCGGGTTGAACCAAATTCGAGATGCTGTTCTCGGCGTCCGCTCGCATTGCCACCACGCTGTACCCCTTAGGTGCAGTCGCCGTGTTGGTGTCCATCAACTTGACCGGCATGACAGGTTCGCCCGCATAAAATTTCTGGCGTGCGAATTTGCCATCGAGCATGCCGAGGTCGCCCACGGATCCTTCGGGGATACGATCGGCGGGCCATGGCTCGAGCCGAATTTTGTCGCCCGTGATCTGCTCGCCAATATCGATCGCTTTGGCTGCGACGAAAATGTCGACGGTCGGTGCGGCTTCACTCGTCGTGCCGCGAGCCTGCATCCATTGGCTAATGCCAACCGCTGCAATGGTACCGCAAACGCAAGCTAGAAGCAGAATGAGTGATTTGTTTCGCATGGCTAATCAGACGTGCCTGAATAGGAGCTGCTGTTTGGCAGAACGGTTATACAAGGGTCGAATCCGGCTTAGTCCGTATGTTCCGACTCACATGGGTTTTCGGTTTTGCAAGAGCGATCGCTGCAACCGATACCAGGGGGCTATTACGACCACTAGATTTAGAAAAGTCAACGCAAACTACCTGAGTTCACACTTGGCAGTTTGTAACGTCGGTTTGGGAATTTTTTGAAAGAGGATGAGGGGACGAATCGGGGGAAAAACGGGTTTGGACACAAAAAAAGAAGGGAGCGCAATTTGCGCTCCCTCCCCATTGGCTAGCATTTTTTCTTAAACCAACAAACCGGCGATTGCAAAGTACGCGATCGAACCGATGGCCATTGGAATGCCGTAGGGCAACAGTTTCATGGTCGGTTTTCGCTCGCGAGCGATCTCGGCAAGTTTCGAAGGGTTACGCACCGTCTTCCATTCTTCGAGAATCTGACGAGCCATCGCATAATGTTTGAACCAGTTGCCACTTGCCATGATCATGAAGGCAGCCATCACGCCCCCCACAATCGCGGTGTAGGCGAAAGCCCACAGCGTGATCACGGTCCCGAGCCACGCGCCGACTCCGGCGAGCAGTTTAACGTCACCGGCGCCCATACCGCCAACATTGCGGAGCACGAGCAGCAACATCATGCCGACGAAGGTTCCTAGCAAGCTGTAGCCCAGCCCCGCGAAGCCGGCCGTGATCGTCCAGTAGCCCCAGCCGCTAATGATGAAGGGAAAGGTCAACCAGTTAGGCACCTTCAAAATGGCGCCGTCGATAACCGCAGCAACGACGAGCACGATCGTGACAAACCAGACGATCCAGTGGTCAACGACTGAGTGAAACAAAGTATCCATGAGTCTATCCCCGTAAAGTGTTTTATGAGTAAGCTTTTTCGGCCGCATGGAACGCGGGGTGATGGCCTGCTTCTGGCCTCACCCTCGGTTCGATTGCAAAGCAGTTGTTTCGTTAGCGAGGGCCAATCAACCAACTAAACATCGCGAACAGAAGCGTGACCAGACAACAAGAAAGCTGCCAGGCATACGCAGCCGCATCGGCGGGAATCAGTGGGTAGTTCATCGGTTATTAAGCCTCCCGAATGGGTCGGGGTAGCGAACGAAAAAAGTTGGATTGGGCGTAGACTTTAGGAGACGTGGCCCTTTGAAACGGTTACGAACGTGTTTCGCAACTCGCTGAGTTTCCACAAGCAGGAATCGACGCAGCCAGCACAGACCGCAAACATGCGATCTGTGCCGGACAATGCGACGAATAGATTTAGCCGAACGAGTTCGGCGATCGACTAGGATCCACCGCCACCGGAGATGGCCTTGCCGACGGCGTCGAACTTGGTGTTCGCAGCGGTTCCGATCGAACCGACCGAAACCAAACAAACGACGATGATCAAAGCCAACATAACGGCGTACTCAACCGCAGTTGGTCCGTCTTCTTCTTTCAGGAAGTTTACGATGCTGGTAGCGAAATTCTTCATGTCTCTCTCCTCGCGAGTGAGATGTGAATCATCGTTAACAGATGACTCACGACGATGCTTAAATACGAACACATTCGACGTGAATGCGTTCAACGTAAGGGCAGCCTCGTCTCCGACTTTCGTCTGACGTGCCTTGGTGCACCGAATGTCGAGAGAGCAAGCTCTCGAGCAATCGATTTTCCGTGGCAACCTGGCAATCCTGAAGCAGTACATTGGCTCGATAATCGATCCGCCGCACGACTCACGGACCCGTGGTTTTGCGCCCCGCCCTCTCGAACGGTTTGCCTTTGTCACGGAGCAAGGCCGACCAGATCTGATGACTTGCACACACATGCAAACCTTCATCCTGGCAGCGAACCAACTTTGATTCGCTCACTCTTTACACTTTGAAAGTACGATACGATTCGACCGAGTCAAAAAAGTCCGATCACCGAAGCCCTAACGATTGCATAAAACTGCCAAACAAACCGATCGTAACGAATATGCAGCCAACCACCCCCCGATTTGCGTTCTCGCGGGAAGCCCCCCAACCGCCTCCGCTGCAACCGACACGGTGCGGTGCGGCGGCGGCATCAATGGTAAGATGTACCGTGGCAATCGTTGGCGAGCGTCGTCGCGGCCGAGCCAAAGCGAACATCGAATCCACTCTTTGCGGAGATTCCCACCTATGGACGAATCACAATCACCGTCACACGATTGGCGGGCCCAACTAAGCGGACACGCCGGCGATCACAAAGAAACATTGATTGCGATCAGCGATGCGTTTCTTGAAGAGGTGCCGATGCTGATCGGCCGAATTCGCACGGCGACACAATCAGCCGACTCGCGAACCTTGCGAACCGCAGCCCATACGCTGAAGTCCTGTTTTCGCTACGTCGCCAGCGATGATGACGTCGCCGCCGCCGCCGAGGTCGAGCGAAACGCCGATTCTCCCGACCAGATCACGCCGCAACAGATCGATCATCTTGATCAATTGGCCAAAAAATGGTGCCAATGCGTGGCACAGCTGAAAGCGGAAACCGCCGACTCAATGTAGCCGACTCGATGTTGCAGCGGCCCCCCGCAACAAACCGTGACGGCTCGGCGAACGTGACTCAGCGAACGTGACTCGCCTAACGCGACTGAACCGCGTGGGCCGTGGCTAAGGTATTGGATTGAATATCCAAAAACAACTTAATCACCTCCGAAGCCGCCAGCAAGGTTGCCGACCAGACCGCCGAGGCAATCAAAATCGGGACGGCGGTAAGCAGCCCGGTCACCAATCCCATCATCCCCTCTTGGGTCATTCCGATCACGGGAACCACCAGCGTGTAAAGGATCGCCAAACCAAGAATCAGACAGGCTAATCCGAAATACAGCTTCCGGATCAGCTCTAACATCGGATACTTGCGTTCCTGAGGCAAATTCGATGGCGTCCCCCCGCTGCGGATCATCGGTTGCGATGCCGTGTACGGATTCACTGGCGGTGTCGCTGATCCGGATCCTGCAGCAGCGTCCTCGTCGGGTTCTGCGGACAATTCGTCGGCGGCAAACTCCGGTACTGCAGTCGTCCCGCTCGTCTGGGCTGCCTCTTTGCGTGTTTCGAATTTCGGAAGCGAACTGGCCGCCGGATTCTCGCCTGGTACGACAATGTTCGGCGGCGTGTCGGTGGACGACGATGGCGTTGTGGGAAGCCCGGCGATCGAGTCAGCCTTGTCGGTCACGATCGAAGGAGTGGGCGTTTTTTTCGCCGCCAAGCCACTGAAATCAGGCACATCCCCCTGCCAACGTGGCGGTAGTTGCTTATCCCCTTTGACTGCCGGAATCCCAGCGGGATCGTGTTCTGTTGAATCGGTTTTCGGCGTGGCGACTTTCGGCGTGGCGGTTTTCGGCGGTGCCATCACATCGCAAGCCGATTTGCACTTCGGACATTTTACTTGGCGTCCGATCGCGGCCGACTTAACGCGGAAACTTTGCCCGCACTTACAAACGACGGTGATGACTTCGGCACTCATAATGACCTGCGGGAAACGGGTATCGCATTGCTGTTTCTGCGCCCCCATTGTATCCCGTTACGAAGTCGTCTGCTGAAGCAGCACTCCGATTTCGTCACCGATCAGTGGTTGATCGCAGCTGAAATTCTGACATCGATAGAGTGTTGGCTTTCCATCGATCACTTCGCGAGCATGGTTCAGCGAGGCGACGGGGCCGGACTCCGGAGCCTGGCCAATCACCCATGACAACGTGGCATGTGGACGGTAGCGGCTAAGAAACCGTGTCCGCCAAGCGACCATCGTTTCCCGATCCGGGACTGCAAGCACCCATTGTTCGTGATCGTGTAACAAACGATCAAGCGACGACAATAATGCTCCACAAGCAGCCGCCTGGGTCTGCAAGAGAGGCCCCGCCAATTGCAGTGTCCGCACCGCTGCGTCGCGATAAGCATCCACGCCGGTCAATCGCGACAGCTTCAATAGAGCCATCGTCGCCGACGCATTCCCGCTAACCAAACTGCCGTCATGCCAATCTTTGGTGCGAGTGATCAACGCCTCGGCATCATCGGACGTGTAGAAAAAACCACCGACGTCGGGATCTTCAAAGTGAGTGATCATCGTCTCCGCTAACTGGCTGGCCCGGCCGACCCAGCGGGCTTGGCCCGTCGCTTCGAATAATGCCAAGAAGGCTTCGGCCGTGTATGCATAATCGTCCACATACGCAGCGAGATGGGCTTGGCCTTGTCGATACGCATGATACAAACGCCCCGTTTCGGACGTCATTTTGTCGAGCATGAAGGTTGCCGAATGTTCGGCGATTTCAATGTAATCGGGGCGATCTAGCACGCCTCCTGCGATCGCAAAAGCCCGAATCGCTAGGGCGTTCCAGCCGGCCAGAATCTTGTCATCGCGTCCGGGACGCACTCGCTTGCAACGCTGTTCACGCAATCGTTCGCGATCGACCGCCAACTCCGCAGCTAAACCTGGCATCGCCAATTCGCTCGCCCAATCCGCAATCGATTTTTGCAAACGGGGGATGTTCTTGCCTTCAAAATTCCCCAATTCGGTGATGTCGTAAATCTGACAGAACCGCCCGCCGCGTTCGCTTCCCAGCGCCGCGATCACTTCGTCCACCGTCCAAACGTAATACTTTCCTTCGACTCCTTCGCTATCAGCATCCTCGCTGCAGTGAAAACCTCCGCCGGGATCGCACATCTCGCGGGCAAGATAGTCAAGGATTTCCTTCGCCACGTCCGCATGCCGCTCGTGTCCGGTCACCTGAAACGCGCGAACGTAAACCGCAGCGAGGAGTGCGTTGTCGTACAACATTTTCTCGAAGTGCGGCACCAACCAATGGGCATCGACGCTGTAGCGAGCAAACCCGCCGCCAATGTGATCTCGAATTCCACCATCGGCCATCGCGTCGAGCGTTAACTCGGATGCGTTGATAAGTTCTTCTTCCCCGCTCGTTTGACCACGACACAGCAGCAGTTCAAGATCAGTGGCGTGTGGAAATTTCGGCGCCGGACCAAACCCGCCGCGTTCTCGATCGAGGACGTCCAGCAGATGATTCGTTGCATCACGGATCACCGCATCTTCGGGCAGAGATGCAGCGGGTTCGCTAACGCCGAGCGCCAATTGACCGAGCGACGATGTGATTTGAGCTGCATGAGCCTCGACTTCGCTGCGCCGGTTCTGCCAAGCATCTGCCAATGCATCAAGGATTTGAGAAAACCCCGGCATGCCCCGCTGAGCTGATGGAGGCCAATACGTACCGGCATAAAAGGGTTGTTTCTCGTGATTGAGAAACACACTCATCGGCCAACCGCCGCGGCCCGTCATCAGCTGCAGCGAGTTCATATAGATTTGATCGATGTCGGGTCGTTCTTCGCGATCGACTTTGATCGAAACAAAATACTTGTTCAAAAACTCGGCAATCGCGGCGTTCTCGAAACTCTCATGTTCCATCACGTGGCACCAATGGCATGCCGCGTACCCGACCGACAAGAACACAGGCAAATCCGATTGGCGTGCCTGCTCAAACGCTTCCTCACCCCAAGGATACCAATCCACCGGGTTGTTCTGGTGCTGAAGCAAGTAGGGACTTAACGAGGCGGAAAGACGATTCACGATTTAGTGCACCCTATGCTTGATGGGAGAAGCGTTGTCCGCGTTGCCTAAACGTCAGTCACCGAGCGAGAGGGTTTGCGAGTTCGTTCAGCGGACGGACGGAAATGGGGACGTGGCATGGGCGGATACTCCGGGTCATCGGCGGCTTGCCCGGCCATTGCAGCCCGCTGCAGTGGACTTTTCGCGGCCGCATCCAAATCGCCCAAGTATTCTTCACGAACCTTGGGGTGTTCCTTGACTTCGTCAGGACTTCCATCGATCAACACCTGACCTTGATAGATCACATAGCAGCGATCCACCGTGCCCAAAATTTCGCGTGCCGCGTGGTCGGTAATCAAGACACTGATCCCACTATCACGCAGCTGCTTGATCACACTTTGAATCGACTGGACGGTGACTGGGTCGATCCCCGCAAACGGTTCATCGAGCATCACGATCTTGGGATCGGACACCAGGCAACGGGCGATTTCTAATCGGCGTCGCTCTCCACCACTGAGCCCTGCAGCTCTACTTTTGCGGATGTGGGTAATATTGAATTCTTCGAGCAATTGCTGCGTGCGGTGCTTACGCCCCGCGCGATCCATGCCCAACAATTCCAGCAACGCCGAAATGTTCTGCTCGACGGTTAATTTTTTGAACACGCTCGGTTCCTGCGGCAAGTATCCCATGTGGCCGTCACGCGCCCGCCGGAACATCGGCCAATCGGTCACATCGGTGCCATCCAGAAAAACGCTGCCGCGATCGGGCTGGACCATCCCACAAATCATGCGGAAACTGGTTGATTTCCCCGCCCCGTTCGGTCCGAGCAGACCGACGATTTCGGCCTTGTCGACGTGCAGGTTCACACCGTCAACGACGCGGCGGCGACCATAGGTTTTCTGCAAATCGACGGCTTGCAGTATCGGTCGATTTTCGGAATGTGCATCCATGCTGTTTCTGCTTTTGCAAAAGGAAGGGGTGCGGAGAAGCGTCAATCTAACGGATCAACTTCATGCGTCGAAAATTAGGAGTAAATGGAACCGGCGAATTCCACGAATGAGGCCAGAACACCAACAATGCCTTGCCTACCAACAGATCACGGGGAACGAAATCAGCGCGGGCCCAAGCATCCGCTTCGGCAGTCATTCCCGGACGCAGTTTGGTGCCCGCCCAACAACGTGCATCCAAACTTTCGGGACTGTTGTCGCCCATTGGAAAGAATTGATCTTCCTCGAGCCGAAAATTGACACTGCGACGTGTCTGCCAGCCTTCGAAATCGGACCACTGCTCGGGCTCGGCCATTACCTGTTGAAATTCAACCATCAACCGCCGCATCAATTCCTGATTGCGAAAACTGAAGCGTCCATTGGTCAAGTCGCCCAACTCTTCGATGTCGTAATCGTACATTCCGGCATCCGAAAACTTGGTAGCGATGTAATACTTGTCACGATCGATACGCAAATGGTGAACGGTGCTGGTTCCGCCACGCACCCCGACGCCTGCCGGTGCGGCATCGAGCGGTTTGCCGGCGTCAACGTAATACGGATGATTCTCGGCGTCCGATAGAAACGTCCGAGCATCATAAGTCGTGGGGGCATCAAACTCGACAACCGAATCATCCACCCATAACACGATTTGATCGTCACAATTACTCATTCGCACACGGTGTCGCGAACCGGCCGTAACGGTCGTTTGCGCTGTCGGATGCGGATTACTTTTTTCGCCGTTTGCACTGAACGCACGCGAGTCATCATCACCAATGCTCAGCACCGCAACGCCCGTGGTCAAATCGATGGTACAGCGATAAGGAACCCCGGCTTCGACGAGTTCGAAGACCACTTCTTTACTTTCGGAAGATGTCTCTACATCGGTTTCGAGAATGAGATCGCCCACCCAATGGACGCCATCGCGTGACAAGTCACTCGATCCGTACGTGGCTCGTCCTTGAAACTGCTCAGGCCCCTCGCCCGATTGGAAAGAGGGGCTAAAGGTTCCCGACGAATAACCACCGTTAAGCATACGCGTGATTCGTGAAAACCAGCCCGACCGAGTCGGCAACAAAGTGGGACGTTCGTCGTACACGCGATCCGCGTCCACGGTGACGTAAGACCCGTAGGCGTAGAAGTCGGTGATCAAGCGGCTCGAATAGGGATCGACGTTAGCAAGCGACAGTCCCTTCGAGGCAAGATCCCATTGTTGTTCGTCGGGCCAGCGATGGTAATAACGCAACCAATGCATCCGAGCCGCCGCTTCCGAGGAAAGCGATGCCGTCAACCCGTCGGCGTCCCGCTGCACCTGCCATGAATCGGTCGGTGGCGAGGTGGCACCGTCGGTCCAGGGTTGCCAGCGGCTTGGATAGTTCGCTGCGATCAAATCGGGCGATTGAAATGCCGTATCATAAACGAGTTGGCTCATCGCCAGCAGTTTGTCGGCAGGTTTGCGAATGATCTGGTCAGCACCACCCTCGTCCTCCAGCGGACGTCGGTAAACGTCACCGTGATGGATTCTCAGCGTCTCGCCTGGCAAGCCGACCAGTCGCTTGATGTAATTTTGCTTTGGATTCCCGGGAAACTTAAACACGATCACGTCCCAACGCTCGGGTTCGCTGAGCGTGTAGGCGAACTTGCTGACCAAGATTCGGTCGCCGTTGAAGGTTTCGTCATCCGAGTTGCCTGCCAGATCCATCGGATTGACGTGCCGGCAATTTGGACAGATCCCAGCGACCACCACTTCGTCGGTCGAAGCACCGCGGCGCTCCAGACTCGCACCGACTTGGAATAGATTCCCACAGCGGTCGCAGGTCAGGTCCTTGTGAGCCCCCATCAACGTGGGAGCCATCGAGCCGGTCGGAATCACGAAGGCTTCGGCCAAAAAGGCCCGAAACAGCAACGCCAAGATAAATGCGACCACAAACGCCTCGACCGTTTCGCGTTGGCCAGACATGCGAAACGCTTCAGCACGGATTTCTGCGGGATCACGAGAATCGACCTTCGCCGCGGATTCGTTTCCCGAAGCGGATTCGTTTCCTGAGGACGGGGCTTTCTTGTTTTTTGATTTCATCAATGATTTACAACGGAGAGGCACAACAGAATCGGGAATCAGCCCAATCATTGTGGAAAATTGCCAGGCTTCGGCATAGTAGCGGTTTTACGAGAGCTGCGGAACTTCGATTTCATTCGCTGCCACCCCCGCAAATATTGGCAGGAAGGTTTCAAATTGCAGCCAACCATCCCCCACTTTCAGCAGAAAACCCCGTTTTCCCCCGGTTTGCTAGCTCAAATAGCGGTCAACTCACGGCGCGGGGGGGCCTCCCCGCGGGAGGGAAAACATTTCGTTGCGGCTGCGGTGCCACGCTTTCACAATGCACAAAAACATCAATTGCTCTAGAATAACGACGCAATCTTTATGCCGTGCTTGTCATCGTTTTCCGGAGAATCCGCATGCGTTTCCGCATGACCCCAACCTCAGCTAGCCCCCACTTGGGTGCTATTTTGACATCGCTGGTGTTGCTTGCGTTGTCGCCCAACGTCGGTTTTGCGGACACCGGCGGCGAGTCGTCGCAGACATCCCAAGCGGACAGCAGCAAGTCGGTGGTCAACCGGCTGATCGAACAATTGGGCAGCGAAACGTATGCGACACGCGTTCGCGCACGTGAATCTCTTGCCCGTTTGGGATTGCAAGCGTTCGACGAGTTACATCTCGCTCAATACCATCCCGACAATGAAATTGCGATGACGGCGCGTCATCTGGTGAGCAGTTTGTTGGTCAGTTGGTCCAAGCCGAGTGACCCGGACGAAGTGCGTGACATCCTGCATGAATACGGAGCACAAAGCGTGGACGAACGACGCAGCCGGATCGTCCGTTTGGCGGAACTGCCAGAGCGATCGGGGCTGCAGGCGTTGGTTCGGCTTACTCGCTTTGAAACCTCACTCGACCTCAGCCGGGTCGCAGCATTGGCAGTGATGCAACAAGATTCGTCTTATCCAGTGAAGCAACAAAAACAAGATGCCCAGCAGATTCGCGAGGGACTCAGCCATAGCGATCGCGCGGCCGCCACGTGGTTGATCGCGTACGCCAATGATCTGCAAAATGGCACCTACGATGCCGCGCGATGGAGCGAGATCGTGGCGGAGCAACGACGCCAATTGGACACCGCGTCGAATCAACAAACCACTCGTGATTCGGTTCTCGAGCTCGTCCGCGTCTGCGTTCGCCATGCCTGGTTGAGCGACAAAGTGGATGACGCGTTAATGCTTGCCAAAGCGAATTTGGATCTGATTCCCCCCACCACGCGTGATCTGACGGAAGCGTGTCGCTGGGCGATTGAAAACGGTTTGCACCCGATCGTGATTGAGCTGCAAAAACGTCACTTGCAAATGTTCGATGCGCAACCGATGTTGTTGTACTCGGCAGCCGAAGCGATTAAGGCCGAAGGGGATTCCGGGCGGGCACAATTGCTCGCGGATCAGGCGATTGAAATCCGTCCATTTCCAAGTGACGCCGCCGCGCGTGAAACGATCTCGCCTAACGAGCTCGAGGAAATCGCGCAAACCCACCGCGAGATTGCTCAGGAGTTGCAGAAACGCGGGCTGTATGAATGGGCAGAACGCGAATACCGTGGCATCATCGATCATTTGGAAATGGATGCTTCCCCGTCCGTCAGTGCCCGGGATCTACTTGCCACCATGCTAGCGGATCTGGAACGACATCAAGACGTCGTGGATTTGTTGACTCCGCTGATCAACCGAATCGAGAGTGACGATCAATTAAAAAACCGGCTAAACGCGTTGCGGTTCTCTTATGACGAAATGCGGAGCAACATCCAGTGGCACTCGGGGCTGCTGAAGATTGAGCAAGGAGATCGCGAAGCGGCAAAACCGTTATTGGTCAAAGCATTACGGCTGAGACCTGAAAACATTGACATTTTGATCTCGATGTTTCGGCTCGATCAAAACGATCCCGATTGGACCGAGACCGTCGATTTGCTGTTAACCCAAAACGTCCAACGAGCCAAGCAAGAGATTGCCAGTATCGAAGTGATGATGAAGCAGCAAGCTCGGTTTCAACCACGCGGCTACGACCTCGCCCAAGCCCTCAACCAATACGCGTGGCTGGTTAGTAACACCAAGGGCGACTACGAACAGGCACTCCGGTTCAGTCTGAAGTCGATTGAATTGCTACCGAATGATTCAGCGCTGTTGGACACGTGCGCGCGGTGTTATTTCGCTGTCGGTGATTACAAGAATGCGGTGGCAACCCAGCGGAAAGCGGTCCGTTTGACGCCACATTCGCCTCCGATGATCCGTCAGCTCGAAGAATTCGAGGCGAAACTCGAAGCCGAGACCCGTTAAACCGCAGTTCCCCTGAACCGCTGCCCCGGGCAGCTTTCTCATCAAGCGGCTTTCTAATGGGTCCTTCGTGCTAACCGCGACGGTCCAATCGGTTGATCGATGCGGCGTCATCCTGCGAATATTCGCTGCTTCCCTCACAACCGCTGCAATCGACGAGGTATTCCACTCCCCCTGACGAGGTTTGCGTCCCCGCTACCAAAAATGACGTAGGTTTTTGTTGGTTTATCACCACATCACGCAAAACCTATATCCGCTGGAAGTTTTGGTTATGAGGAAATCCTCGCGTCGTAAATCAGACTCAAACAATGCCGCCGCACCACGGCGTCATGACGCTTTCTACCTACTCGTTGGGTTCACGCTGCTGTGCCTAGGAACGTTGCTTGGCTTGTCCTCGGGACTTCCCAAATGCCACCGTGCCTTTGCGATGAAATCATTTCCACGCGAGTTGGATATGAGCCAATTGAAATCCGAAGGGCTCGCCGAGAACGCGTTTGTCCAATTGACCAATGTGGATTTTGACCGTCCTGCACCAACGAGTCCGCTTGAACGGCTGACCACGTCCGTGACCAAAGTGATGAACCCAGCCGAATTGGGCAGAAATCCAGAGCTGATCCAAACCAAAATTGCCGCGATGAAGCAAGACGTGACGGACACGCTTCAGCAAGCTCCTATCGGTTCGCTACTGGAAGATTCGTTTCGCGGCATTCCCCTGTTTTCGAAAGCAGAGGGACCGCAGGGAACCGGTCCGCTTGTCAGCTTGTCGCGACACAGCATGGATGTGACAAACGCAAAACAACAAATTGAATCAAACAATGCAATTCGTGGCTATCTCTGTCGCGACCACAGCGAGTCAACGATCGCGCTGCTAAAGTCGGTCATCGCGCCGCAGGCGACGGACCATGGTACCGCCGAGTGGTTCTCTGCGATCAAACAGGCAGGACAATCCAATAATCATTCGCAGGGGACGTATCGAATCGAACCTCTTCAAACGCCACCCTCGAAACTAAACTCCACGCTGTTGCTGATCACATCGTTGCTGATGTTTGCGGCGGGGTTGGTGTTGTGCGGAACGTGCTCGCTATCGATCTGGACATGGCTGTTTCTGCCGCTACCGTCGCTCATCAGCCTGCTGGGCATTCCGTTGCGATGCGGGCGTGGTGGCAGCAAGACGCGATTCGCCTACAATTTTGCTGGCGTCATTTTGTTGATGGTGGGCGGTTATGAAATCTATCTGCTGGGCGGCTTTGGGCAATCCGAAAGTCACTCGCTGCACCACATGCTCGGTTTTGGAGTATTGGGCACCGGAGTGGCCGCCGTGCTCGGGGCGATCGTCAACGCACGCTCACCAAAGTCTGAACACATTCCCGTCATCACGATGCCAAAAGCGACCGAAGCGTCTCCGAGCGCCATCCTACGCTACAACCCCGATCCAAGCGAGAACGAGAAAGAATCGGCAACCGCGGATTCGAAGACTGCAAATCGACGGAGCAAAGTCTACCAAGATCCACGGCTGTTTGCCGCAATGGATGATAGCGTTGGCAGTTTGACGATGGAGACCATGGATCTGCTGTGCGATCTAGGATTTTCAAGTCCCGCCTATGCGAGAATCCAAGATACGCCAACTTCACCATCGATTGGCTTGTTGCTGGGATGCAATCACACCGTGCTTGCGGAAGTCAGTGACAACAATGTCAATCCAAGCATTCGCTTAACCAGTGTCCTGCACGACGGTTACCCGATCATCACCGTGTCCGAATCGGTTACCAAGAGCGATCAACCCAAAATGGCGTCAACGGGAGTCTATCAATCGGCCCCCCACCATCCGTTAAAGGGAATATTGGCCAAGCATTTGCAACAAGCCATCCGCATGTCAGAAAAGCGTGGCAGCAACATTGTCACATTCGATTGCGATGAAAAGGACGAGGTCTTTTTGTTTAGCCGCCGAGCATTTGCCGAGATTCGGTCGCAATACGAAGAGCTGAACCTTGAAGTCGGTCCTGCGACCTACGAACGTTTTGCCTTCCCGGCTCAACCGATACCGGAGTTAGCGGTTGCCCGGTAACCGTATTCGGCAGCCGTCTCGGTTACCGGAGCGAAAAAAACGTGAGAGCCCTTGCCTCGCTCGCCGCGTCAGCTTTGAATTTTGGACAATTGACGAACGATATAGCGTGGCAGCAACATCATCACGCGATCACTGACCGCGTCATAAGTGATCCGGCCCCCCGCTTCGGCGCGGGCCGCCATCACTTCGGAAACCCGCTGAATGAATGCGTCCCGTTGGTCCCCAAGCGGCTCCGACCAAACGACTAGCAGCAAGCGGTCATAGGTCGCTTCGGTGCCGACCCACCAAAGCGAGTCATCCACGCGGCGCACTTGCATCTCAAATGGTTGCAGCAGGGTGGACAACATTTTCCCGGCATCGTCTTTGACATACGGCATCACGAGTTGCTCAGGCGAGAGACGTCGTCGTCGTGCATCGAACCAATTCACCATACACGTGGCTTGGTTTTTTCGCGATACACGACGCAACAGCTCCGCAATCGTGATCGGAGCATCCAACGTGGGTCCAGGATCTCCGGCTGCGAGAACCGGCCAAGGTCCTGTGGTCGAATCTGCCACGTGAGCCCAGCGGTTCAGGAATTGATCCTGCAGTTTGCCTTCGAGCCCCCGCATCCGCCGCAGCGACTCAAACGCAAGTACCGCGAGCTGCTGTTCCGCCAATGCCTTACCAATTTTGACGGTCCCCGGCTGTGCCTCGGCATCATTCTGTAAAAACTTGCCCAACACCGAGATCGCCGCAGCGCGATCGTCGCCGAAATCATCAAGCTGCAGCACCGGTTCGACGCGTTTCGCAAATTCCGTTTCCTCCATCGTGATCATCGCAAAGGATTGATCAAACTCAATGGTGGCACCAATCGACGTGCCGAGCTGTTCCAAGTGCTCTCGCGCTGACAAAAAACCGCGTGCCGTGGCGACACGCTCGCGAATGCTTATTTGCGCCATATCCAACGACATCCAATCGATCTGAATGGGCACTCCCGAAAGCTGGCTGAACAGCAACACCAAATCGCCCAGCGGATAGCCTTTGGAGTTCATTGCAAATTTCAACGCCAACGCCCGATCCAAGTTAATGGCCGCCGGGGGCGTGGCGATCATCATCGGATCCAGCGTTTCCTCTGCAGCATTTTCCACTTTCAACTTATCCAGCGTCGGCGGCGTTTGGATCGTCGGTTTGGTTTCATTGGTCTCGCGCCCCAGATCCAATAACACCGTGAACTTCCGTAATTCAGGCGGAATTTCATCGAGCTTTGACATGCCATCGTCGGCAACGGGGGCCGCGGCATCTCGATTTACATCAACGATCGGCCCCAGCGGATCAACAGGCAGCAGGTCGGTAGGAATGTCGTTGGACGACTTTTTCGGAGACGCGACCGAGGCAATCTCGGCTGGCATCGGCTCAGCATCGACAGGATTCCCATCGATTTCGCTTGAGTCGACGGCAGACGGATTGCCCTCGGGCGAAGGCACGGCGTTGTCGCTGGGATCGTTGTCGCTGGAATCGTTGTCGCTGGGATCGCGGACAGGAGGCGAGGGGGATGCGGCGGATGGCACCGGCGGCGGAGCCGATGGATCGAAGGCTTCCACCTCGGGTGCAATCGTGTTTACAGCAGCAACATCATTGGCAGCAGGAGCATTCGCAGCATCACTCGTTGTCACGGGGGAAGCGGCGTCCGCGCTGGCAGCCCCTCGATTCCATGTTCGCACGAACCAAACAAAGACCACCATCGCGATCAGCACCGTGGCGATCGAAACGGCGACAATCATGCCGACTTGACGAGACTTTCGGGTGCGATCGCTTTGCCAACCCTCGGGTGGCATTGGCATTGCCGTATCGGCGATCTGCGATGGCGGAACCGACTCGGATCCAAGAAACGGCTCCGCAGGCGACGGTGGTGCTGCAACCGCGGCATCGGAATACAGATCACCCCTCGAAATCGCGTCGCGAGTGATCGTTTCGCTATCAACACTGTCCGTCCCCAAGGCAACCTGATCGGGGTTCCTCGGAAGCGACTCCGAGCCAGGACTGGCGGAAAACTCGCCTTGGATTTCCACCATCGAGCCACATTTTGGGCAGGCGGAAATGGTTCCCACTAGCGACGGATCGGTCACCCGCAAACGACTTGAACACGTCAAGCACCGGACTGCAAAAGGTTGAAAAGCCAAGCGACCCCTTCCCGAAAATTAGAGTGTCCGACATCCGATGTCGGTCAAAGTCTCGTGGAAAACAGGGATAACGCTGTTTTCCTCACGATTCCATCTGTTTTATCATGACCATTCTCTGGTAGATCACCAACCTTAATCACGTGGTCCCAGGGGAGTTCCAGCTAAGATTGCTAGCGCACCGCCCTTACCAAACCGGAAATCGGTGCATCCCTATCCGCGTTTCCACAGCGTTTTCCAAGTGCGTGAGGCGATTTCGACGCTAGAAAGCGAAACAGACTGATGAAATACCGAATTTAGCAGAATCCCAGATTTTCCTTTTTGAAAACACCTGATCTTCATCTGAGGATGGGATAATATTTTCACCTTGACGAACCCACTCGATTTTCTATCGTATTCCCTCCGGGGTGCCGATTGCTAAAATCGTCCTCACCCGTTTCCCTGTCTCGTCCCTTTGGGTCCAAAAACCATCCATGAAACCGCGTTGTTCAGGTGCCTTTTTCGCTCTTGTGCTATTCGCTTTGGCATTGCCATGCGGGACGTTTTTCGTGCCCGTATCGCTGCTTGCCACTGCATCGGATTCACAAACGCCAGCGGAAGAGCATGAAGAACGCGTGCCGATCTCGGAAACCACTCGCGAACGAAAGTCGCAGTTACCGAATCGGCGAGAACAGGCTTATCCCTCGGCATTCGACCTGCTGCGGTCCCATGCGCATGTCAGTTTCAGCGAGCGGAACCCCCGACGCAGTTTGGTGGGGCACCGCATCAACGAAGCGGTGTTAGCTCCGATTCGCTGTTAGCAGAGACTCTTCCGCGAACGCTCTTTTCGTTCGCAACGATCGCATCCTTAATGTCGGCAGGCTCTCTCGCGAATTTGCTTGTTCACGTGGATCACTTGGTGACCGCGTCCGCCAAGAAATTCCATCTTGTTGAACATCCGCAAGAGAACTGCAATCGCATCCTCTGAGGCGTTTGCATTTCGATGCAAACGACTGTTATCACCACCGCTCAGGTCATCTGTTTCCGGTGAGGATTCAGTGCTGAAAATCCGTGCGTTCACATTGGCTCGCCTGCCACTTTGATCGTTGTATTTTCCAGCAAATCCCACCGTGATCCGATTCGAAACGTTCCCTCACTTCACCATTCAGTTGATAAGCCTACATCCATGTCTACTTCACAACCGCACCCATCCGGTGCCATGACCTCACTGTTCTCCCCGAAGACGATCCCAAAAGATTTTTTGGCGGGGATCGTCGTGTTCTTGGTGGCACTTCCGCTCTGTCTTGGCATCGCAATCGCCTCGGATGCTCCTCCGTTTGCGGGTGTTCTGGCAGGCATCATCGGCGGTATTGTCGTCGGGGCACTCAGCGGATCGCACACCAGCGTCAGTGGTCCCGCAGCAGGATTGACCGCCATTGTCGCGGCACAGATCGCGTTGCTCGGTTCCTTCGAGGCGTTCTTGCTAGCCGTCGTGATTGGCGGCGTGCTGCAGATTGGACTGGGGATCGCTCGGGCCGGTGCGCTGTCGGCGTTTTTCCCCTCCAGTGTGATCAAAGGACTTTTGGCAGCGATCGGAGTGATCCTGATCCTGAAACAAATCCCGCACATCGTCGGCCACGACAATGACCCCGAAGGGGAGATGGCATTTTCGCAGCCCGATAGCAAAAATACCTTTAGCGAAATCCTCTCGATCTTTGACGGCGACATCCACCTCGGCGCATTGGTGGTCGGGTTCCTTTCGATCCTCGTTCTGCTGATGTGGGAGAAGATCAAACCGCTAAAACGCTCCGTTGTGCCGGGCCCCTTGGTCGTCGTCTTATTGGGCGTTGCAGTCAGCGTGTATCTTCGCAGTTTAGGTGGAAAGTGGGAGATCACTTCGACTCACCTTGTCCAATTTCCGGTCGCCGAATCGACATCCGCGTTTTTCTCGTTCTTCACCACCCCCGATTTCTCTCAGTTTTCCAATCCGGCGATCTACATCGCCGGAGTCACGATTGCGATTGTCGCATCGCTGGAAACGCTGCTGAACTTGGAAGCGGTTGACAAGCTTGACCCACAGCAACGCAACTCGCCTCCTAGCCGCGAATTGGTTGCCCAAGGGGTTGGAAACGTTGTCGCGGGGTTGATTGGTGGATTGCCGGTGACGTCCGTGATCGTTCGCAGTAGTGTCAACGTCGATGCGGGCGGTAAAACAAAAATGTCGGCGATTTTTCATGCCGTACTGCTGTTGCTGTGCGCAATGTTTTTCCCGTTCTACATCAACATGATCCCGCTCTCGGCACTGGCGGCAATCCTGATTGTTACCGGCTTTAAACTGGCCAGCCCTACGCTGTTTTCACAAATGTGGAAGCAAGGCCGATACCAGTTTGCGCCGTTCATTATCACCCTTGTTGCGATCGTGATGACCGATTTGCTGATCGGAATTCTGATCGGTCTGGGCGTCAGTGTGCTGTTTATTTTGAACAGCAATTTACGTCGCCCGATCCGACGCATCGTCGAAACGCACCTGGACGGGGATATTGTTCACGTTGAACTTGCCAATCAAGTGAGTTTTTTAAACCGAGCCGCCTTGCACAAACTGTTGGGCGAGTCGCCGCGAGGCACCCACTTGTTAATCGACGCGACGGAGTCGGACTATATCGATCCCGATATTTTGAGCCTGATTCGCGATTACAAACTTAACACGGCCCCGGCCCGTGGCGTCACGGTCAGCTTGAAAGGCTTTCGCGATAAATACCAATTGCAGGACGAAATTCAGTTCGCTGACTACTCGACGCGTGAATTACAGGATCGCGTGACCCCAGAACAGGTTCTATCGATCCTACGTGAGGGCAACCGCCGTTTTGTTTCAGGCAATCGCTTGTCACGCGACTTCGGACGTCAAGTCAATGCAACCGCGAGTGGACAAACCCCGCTTGCGGCAGTCCTCAGCTGTATCGATTCGCGAGTCCCGGCCGAATTGGTGCTCGATGTCGGGCTGGGCGACATTTTTAGCGTCCGCGTCGCCGGCAACGTGATTGGCACCAAGTCGCTCGGTAGCATCGAATACGGCGTCACGGTCGCGGGTGTCAAATTGGTGCTCGTGATGGGACACACGCGATGTGGCGCGGTTACCGCCGCGGTAAACCTCGTGGGCACCAACCAAGACGTGACAAAGGCCACCGGATGTCCCCATCTACACGCGATTATCAACGAAATCGAACCCTCGGTCGATCGCGATGAATTTCGTGCCGCAAGCGCCCAGGGCGAATCTTACGTCGAAGCGGTTGTCGATGAAGTCACAGTGCGAAATGTGATGCAGACGGTGGAGAAGATCAAGAGTCGAAGCCAGGCCATTCGAACTGCGGTTGCCTCGGGACAACTGATGGTCGTCGGCGCCATCTATGATGTTGCGAGCGGCAAGATCCGCTTCCTGGATGACGCGGGGCAAGAACGAACCGAGCTGACCCCCGCGGTCCAGCACGCGTGAGCTTGATGATGACGTAGGCCTCGAGGTTCTAAAAACAACCTCGAGGCCGCGACCATTGTCGTCGCATTGCTATCAAACGCCCTGCTCTATTCATCGGGCAACCTCGTTGCCCGACTTGCCTCCACCCCCAGCACGCCCCATCCGCACATGCCGAAGACAAAAAAGTCTTCCGTCCTTTGCTTTCATAGCGGCGGTTGTGTCAGATATTTTCTGCCAGCGTGGGGATCAAGTGATCCTCGGGGCGGGGCGGGTGTTGGGGGCGGGGAAAAGGGGGCGAATCGAGCTGTCGATCGCGGGCACCTGGAGCGACAAATTTCCCACACGGCAAATGAAGTTTTGAAGAATCCCTTGCACTAACGCTCGCAAATCGATCTTGATCGTTTTGCTTGGACGCGGGTATAGAAAGAGCAGAGAAGCGGCACGATTTGAGTGTCCACAAGTCTAGCGGTCCCAGGGATGGCGACGCGGGCAACGCTTTTCCAATACAGCTCCAACATCGAGGCAAGGATGCTCTCCATGAAAAAACGACTTAGCAGCTTGGCCATCTTGGCCGAAGGAAAGCTCATTAACGGTGATGGCGATACCGTATGTCATGGTGCATTTCCGTTGGGGGAAGAGACAAGCGGCCACGTCACGATGATCGACGATCCTCGACGTGCAGCCGACCTGAATGATTCGAAAGCGACCGCCGTCGTCTGTTCCGAACCGTTGATGAATCTTTCGATGGCTCAGATCGTGGTCAAAGATCCACGCGACGCGTTCACAAAAATTGTGGCCTGTTTCCGACCGCCGGTCTCACTCGATCTGCCGGGTTGGGGGATCGATCCCTCGGCAACGCTGGCCGATTCGGCGCGTGTCCATCCTTCGGCGATCATTGGCGCAGGAGTGACGATTGGCCAACGAACCCGAATCATGCCTGGCGTCGTCGTGATGCCACACACTCAAATTGGTGACGATTGTGTGATTCACAGCAACGTCACTCTTTACGAAAACACTCAAATCGGCGACCGCGTGACGATTCATGCAGGCACGATCATCGGTGCCAATGGATTTGGTTACCGGCAAGAAGCGGGACGTCACGTTCCGACGGCCCAGTTGGGCTATGTGCAAATTGATGCGGATGTCGAAATTGGGGCTTCGGTCACGATCGACCGAGGCACCTACGGCACCACCCGCATCGGGGAAGGGACCAAGATCGACAACCAAGTCATGATCGCCCACAACTGCAAAATTGGCCGGCATAATCTGATTTGCAGCCAGGTCGGAATCGCAGGCAGCTGCACCACGGGCGACTACGTTATTTTGGCGGGCCAGGTTGGCTTGAAAGATCACATCACCCTGGGCGACCAAACCATCGTGGGCGCCCAAGCCGGAGTGATGGATGATTGCGAAGGAAACCAAGTTTATCTTGGGTCCCCCGCGACGCCCCAGCGAGAGCAAATGCAAATCATGGCAGTCGAGCGAAAGCTGCCCGAGATGCGACGCGAAATCAAGAACTTGCGACGCGATATCGACCGTATGATCAAACAAAGTGATGAAGCGAGTGCGGCGTCAATGTCCGCCGCAAAGTCGCCCGAGTCGATTTCGATCCAATGCCACAATAAACGTGCCGCATAGCCATGATGAACACTGCCTCGAATTCGCCAGTGGGAGTGATCGCGGGATGGGGAAGTTTTCCCATCGAAGTCGCCCAAGCCATCGTCCGCGAGGGACGCGATGTTTGCTGCATCGCCATCAAGGGGCACGCTAGTCGCGAACTAGAGTCCATTTGCAAGGACGTTCATTGGCTCGGCGTGGGCAAGGTCGGTGGACACATCCGCTATTTCCGACGTCACGGGGTGAAACAAGTCACGATGGCGGGAAAGCTGTTTAAGTCTGATATTTTATTCCAAGGCTCGGTATGGCTAAAACACTTGCCCGACCTACACGCGATTCGTACCTTTGGTCCGCTGTTGTTCGGACGCAAACGCGATGCACGCGACGATCGTCTGCTGTTGGCCGTCACAAATACCTACACGCGTAGTGGCATGGAAATCTGTGCCGCTACCGACTTCGCACCGGAGCTACTTGTGAAACACGGAACCCTTGTCGGCAAACCTCTGACCAGCCGTGCTCAGCGTGACGTCCAAATGGGATGGCAGGTAGCACGGCAAATGGGTGGCATGGATATCGGACAATCGATCACCATCAAAGACGGCACCGTGATTGCCGTCGAAGCGATTGAAGGCACCGACGCTTGCATCGAGCGGACGGGCGAACTTTGCCGTCGCGGTGGCTGGACTTTAGTCAAAGTCAGCAAGCCAAACCAGGACATGCGTTTTGACGTCCCCACCATCGGCCCGCAAACCGTCCAGCGGGTTGCCAAAGCTGGCGGAACGGTGATTGCCATCGAAGCGGGGAAAACGATCGTGGTGGACCAAGCTCAAACGGTGGACGCTGCCCGCCGACACGGAATCACCATCGTTGCGATGAAGCAGAGTGATGTCGCGTCGATCGAAAACGAGACCTCTTTGGCGAACGAAACCAACGTCGCCTGAACCGCGGGCATGGTATCCTTACCGCTCCCTCCATCGATGAATTCGCCGAGAAAGTCCCGTGCAAGCTCTCCCCATGTCATCGATCGCGGTGACTCATCCGCCCGCAAAGCTGAACCTGTTTCTCGAGCTGATGGGCAAACGCGAAGATGGTTATCACGACATCGACACCGTGATGGTTGCAATCGATTGGCGTGACCAGCTCCGCGTCCAGCAAAGCGAAACCCCTGGCGTTCAGCTCGCGGTCCAGTGGATGCCGTCGCTCGGAATTGTCGCTCGCGAACTTGGCGTTGCCCCCGATTCGGATCAAGCACGATCGCTGCTTGCGATTCCCGCTGACTCGCGAAATCTTGTCTATCGGGCACTCGCAAGGTTTGCGGAACATTTCGGATTGGCGACAGGATTTTCCTGTCAACTAGCAAAAAGCATTCCTGCCGGCGCGGGAATGGGGGGTGCTAGCAGCGATGCGGCCTCGGCACTGCTCTGCGCGGCAACCCTTAGCGGGATTCCTCGGGATCATCCCGATCTTGTCGTCTTGGCAGCCGAACTAGGCAGCGACATTCCATTTTTCCTGGGGAATGCAGCAACGCTGTGGACTGCGGCAAGGGCTCAGGGACGTGGCGAACAACTCACCCCGATTGCGTTGACCACCCAACTTAACACGGTCGTGGCCTTTCCAGCCACAAGTTTATCGACCGCAAAAATTTATTCAGAATCATCGATTCCCGACACTCCACAGCCCGCAGACGCGTTCATCGCGGCATTAGAGACGGGAGATTGGGGGTCGATCACTTCGCATATGTGTAATCGACTTCAGGAGCCCGCATCAAAAATCGCACCGCAAATTGACGAAATATTAAAATCGATGTGGCATCTCGGGCTGCGGGGGTGTCAATTAACAGGCAGCGGCTCCGCTTGTTTCGGACTGGCTGAGTCCGCAATCCATGCGACCAGATTGGCATCGCAGTTGCGTAACCAATATAGTGCAGTACAGCAGCGGGTCGTCCGATCAGATGCTGATCGGCAATCATTACCAACCGCGAGGGTTGTCGCCGCGAGTTCGGTGCTTGTCCCCGCCAGCATCCAAATTGAGTAAATACTAAGTCCAGAGTTGCTGAACATGTTTAGATGCACTGTAGGCTCCGGACAATCCGCATTCCAATGCCATCGCGGTTAGGGAGGGTCACCTAGTGCAGATCTCAGAGATACGCATCAAGCTAATGGAAGCGTCCGAGGATCGTTTACGAGCATTTTGCTCCATCACGATCGATGGTTGTTTTGTTGTTCGCGACCTCAAAATCATTGACGGCGCCAACGGTCCTTTTGTGGCGATGCCAAGTCGAAAATTGACGGGCCATTGTCAACGATGCAGTTACAAAAACCATCTTCGTGCAACCTACTGCAATCATTGTGGCGTGAAGTTGCAAGTCGATGCCGATACCGATTCACCTCAAAAGCTGTATGCGGATGTTGCTCATCCGATCAACAGCGATTGTCGCGAGTTGATTCAAAATGCGGTGATCGAAGAATTTGAAGCCGAGCTCAGCCGATCACGAGAACCGGGTTATCGGTCGCGTTACGATGATGACTTTGGCTATGATGACGCGGGTCCGTCATCGTCACCCTCCCGCGAGAAAAGCGAAAGTCGGCAAAGTGCCACCCCCGCCTCGTCAAGCAATGATGCGTTGATTGACGAACCCGATTCAGGAAGCGGTGGCCCGAAACGACCACACTTTATGAATACACCCAATCGAGAAAAAGCAAGTCCTCAAGAAGACGACGACTTCGGAGCTGGCATTTTCTAGTTTCCCCCCGTTCACCGCGAAGCGACGGTTTTCGTCAACCGTTTTGGCTAACGCTGCGAAGCATTTCCTCGTAGCTACCTTCGCCAGAAGGTGGTGATTCCTGTTTGCGTGGCAACCATCCACGTTACAAAACGCAAATACGTTAAGCTGCCGCCTTTCAATGCTTCACAGCTAAATGCTTCACAGCGAAGCGTGCCCGATCACAGCGGTTGATTGACGATTAGGGTTGAGACCGATTACAGTAGACGGGCTGCGGGAGGGCGGAGCACCGACTTTCCCCAAGCATCATCCCTCAACCCAGCGTTTTGTAACCCAGCGTTTCGTAACCCAGCGTTTTGCGGTCAGCGGCATGAGCACCGCGTCTTACGATCCAACACGCAAGCGGGGGGGGAGGGTGTGTTCGGCAAACGCTCACATGACATGATCCACCGCTCTGTTTCCTGAAATGCTTCCATCGTCACATCGTCGCCGTCTTCCGCAAATTAGCCTCGCTGTGATGATGCTCATGATGGTGATCTTTGCCGTCATTTTTGCGGGTGGGCTGTATGCAATTCGCGTGCCTGCGGTTCAAGCCGATCTCGATGTGCTGCTCGGCAACAATTTCGTCGCGGGAAGCGATGACGGATCGGGGCATCTCGCCCACATCGTGTTCATCATGTTCACACTAACCTCGCCGCTTTTGCTCGCCGGAGTGTTGTCGATGGGATTGTCCGCTTGGCGATGGTTTCAACGTCAGGCATGAGTGTGACTTCAACT
>NZ_JBFHFD010000033.1:0-28699 GCF_041583735.1 Novipirellula sp. | reverse complement strand
TAAGATCCGCAGCAAGGCAAAACCGCGTCAAATCCGCCGCTATCGGCAGCGGATGACCATCACGAAGTCGGTTCAACATTCCATTCCTACACGTTCTCTACAATAGTCATTCGGTCATGAGCATTCTGGTTGACGGAAACACAAAAGTCATCTGCCAAGGCATCACGGGCAACGCCGGCACGTTCCATAGTCTTGGATGTCGTGACTACGGCACCAACATGGTCGGCGGAGTCACCCCAGGCAAAGGCGGCCAAAACGTCGAAGGCATTCCCGTTTTTGATACAGTCGAAGAGGCTGTTGAGAAAACTGGTGCTAACGCGACGATGATCTTCGTGCCGCCCCCTTTCACTGCCGACGCAATCCTCGAAGCGGTTGACGCGGGCATCGGAATCATTGCCGCGATCACCGAAGGCGTGCCTGTCATCGACATGGTTCGCGTCTACGAAAAGGTGCGAGCGAGCAACTCAATCTTGATCGGACCTAACTGCCCCGGTCTGATTACACCCGGTTCGTGCAAAATCGGCATCATGCCCGGTTATATCCATAACCCCGGCAAGGTCGGTGTGATGAGCCGCAGTGGTACACTGACTTACGAAGCGGTTTGGCAAACCAGCAACCTCGGTCTTGGGCAAAGCACCTGCGTTGGACTTGGGGGTGACCCGATCGTCGGCACCAGCTTTATCGATCTGCTAAAGCTGTATCAAGAAGACGATCAAACCGAAGCGATCTTGATGATCGGTGAAATCGGTGGATCGGCCGAAGAAGAAGCTGCGGCATTCGCCAAAGCAAATGTCACCAAGCCTGTGGCCGCGTTCATCGCCGGTCGTACCGCCCCTCCCGGGAAGCGAATGGGACACGCGGGCGCGATCATCAGCGGCGGCAAGGGAACGGCCGAAGAAAAGGTCGCTGCCTTGGAAGACGCTGGCATCGTTGTCGCACCCACTCCGGCCGACATGGGCCAAGCCGTGGTCGATGCGATCGCCCGCAAGGGCTAAATTGCGTTGCTGCTAAAAACGCGTCTCGCCTAATTCACGTCGCGGTTAATCGCCACTTTCAACGCGGACATAAAACCCCGCGTCGAGGCTGCGTCCCGATTGATCTTGAATCGCCGATCGGCCCGTTTTCACGCGGAGCCGATCGCTTTGTTTGGCTGCTTCGAATGCCGCAGATCGCATGAGATATTCAAGCACATCACTCGCATCGACTTGCGGTGAATGCCCCGTAATCAGCATCCGAAAATTCATCGGGTCGATCAATTCGAGGCAATGATCTACCAGTGGCCACAAATCACGCTCTAATCGCCACGTTTTTCCTTTGGGGGAATGGCCATAGGCGGGCGGGTCCATCACGATCGTGTGGTATCGCCGCTGGCGACGGACCTCTCTAGCCGCGAATTTCGCAGCATCGTCGACGAGGTAACGGATCGGAGCGTCATGTAGCTGATTTGTTTCCGCTGCCACTTTTGCGGCTGCAACATTGGGCTTGGCCGCATCGACGTGCACGACCGAGAACCCTGCTTGCGCCAACGCCATCGTGCTCGCGCCGGTATAGGCAAACAGGTTTAACGCCGGCAATTCGTCCTGTGGATGCTTGGCGGATAACCATTGCCAATTCTTGGCTTGCTCGGGAAACAGCCCAATATGGCCGAACGGCGTGGGGCGTACCGGCATGCTGAAATTGCCGCAATCGAGCGTGAGCGATTCGGGCCAAACAGAATGATGAGTCCAGCGTCGCTCGCTCACGTCGTAGACAGCATCGGCCTCACGCCATCGCTGTGGATGTTTTGGGCGAATCCCTTCGGCTGCGGGCGATGGACGCGAAACCAGGTAGCCACCAAGTGATTCGAGCTTTAGCCCGTCACCGAAATCGATAAGTTGATACACATTGCTCATGGTCCGCAGGATTGTAAACCGAAAGTACTGGCAATGCCGAGGAGACAGACGCCGCATTGCGGCGGGCGTTCGAGGCTCGGGATGCGAAGCTCCGGCAACTAAAGCTCTGTCCCTTGGCAAAGCTGTCCCTTGGCAAAGCTGCTAGCAACAAGGCTGATGCTCTGTCCCTAGCGAACTAGGCTGATGCTCTGTCCCTAGCGAAGCTAAGTTTCGGGCCCTAGCGAAGCTCTGTCTCAGGCTGTTCGCCGTCGGTCGCTTCCGCCGGTTGGGCCGCAATCGCCGTGGGCTCTTCGAAAGTTTCGTTGACGGGGGCCTCGATAAAATCGAAGAACGTGCCTTCGCTATCAAAGACAGGCCAGCCATCTTGAAATCGCGTCTCGGCGGTGTAGTTAACCGGAGGACGTGCAAAGTTCTCGTGCGGAGAATCCCGATCCGCTGCTCCGCCAAATCTCAGGTATTTGCTCCCTGCCAGCTTCGTTCGCTCGCGAATCGAGCCACTTTGGAACGGCCCGATGCCGAGCACATAGGTGTCGCGTGCGGTGGCACTGGATTCGCGGATCCCGGATTGCCAAATCGCTTTGCGAGATTCACGCTCGTAAGCAAACGCGGCAATTTTTGCGGCCCCTTCGCGTGAATCGCGTCGTGCCAAGGCAAATTCGGGTATCGACGGCAAACTGGGGGCGTTGGGAAGCAGCGAAGCGGCCGAAGACAGGCTGTTATTTTCCGGTACGCCAAAGGTCACTCGATGGTCGTCAGCACCGAGTGTACCGATTCTCGCTTCGACAATAATGTCTGCGTCTTTACTGGTGTCTTGCAACAGGCAACCGGCGGCAACGATTTGCTGGCGGAGTGAACTGGTCACGTAATCCGCATTGACAAAGCCAAGATCCTTCGACGTTTTCAGGTAACTAGTGTCGAGATACACCGTGCGCCCCGACATCGGCCGAAAATCGATCCCCGCAATGCTGCTGTCGACGGCCTTGCTAAGCACCAACTGCTGAGTTGCGAGTTGTTCTTTGGTGGTCCCACACCCCGCCACTGCCGTGCCCACGACCATCCATGCTAGTCCGATGATGAATCGGTAATTCGCTTGGGAAAGAAATGGACGCATCGATAACGATGAAGGGGTGGGGAGTGGGTGGGATGAACATGCAGTTTGACAAGCTGATTGCCGCTTTTAGCGGCTAACGTTGCCGTGGAGCAAGCTCAATCTCATTTTTGAAATGCTGGCAAACGGTAATGTTGCCCCATTCGATGCACGCTATCGACCTCTCACTCACTCTACTCTCTCGTCGATTCCCGCCGATCTCTACCGCATTCGCGAAACGTATTGCAGGTGTCCTTCGCGGTTCATCAGGAATTTGAAGTCGCCGTATCGAATCAATTGGCTGGTCTCAAACGAGGGTCCCGATTGCAATCGCGGCGCTTCGAAGGGAAATAGGGGGCGGGCGGCGTCGGGGATTCCAAACGTGCGTAGCAGGTAATCGGTATCGACAAGGCTCGAGTATGCCAAGCGTCCTTGCGGCGAGACGAATCGGCGATCACGAGCGTCGGGAGGGTTTTTTTCAATCGATGAAATCGCCTCGGCAATGGGAAAATCAGGCTCCGAGCCGCGTGTGACATCGGCGGGTCTCGGTTCGGCGGGAATCGACTTTAGTTTCTTAGCAACACTCGCGTTTGCGGGTGGTAAAAACGGACGCAAGCGAATCCAGCCAGCTTGCAGCGTCTTTTGCCCCTTGGCCCAACGTACCGATGACAAGTATCCCAGCAGCAGCGAATCCTTGTCACGTCGAAGAAAACAGTCTCGCATCTTGTGTCCCGCAATCAGCGGCGGCGAGGGCATCATGCCCTGAAAACGCACGTGCCCATCGCTTGGCTTGACTGGCGATTGAAGATGATTTGCTGCGATCACGTCATGCGTTGCTTCGATCGCTTGGGAGCTCGAGAATTCATGGGAATCGCTCCGGCGATCGGTCCACGCGAAGTCTCCCGTCCATGATCCACCATGGAGGGCAAAGATCACGCAGGACCCATCGGGGCGAAAGGAAATTGCGAACGAGGACGGATCGCCTTCCACGTTCTCGGCGGAACCGTCGATCCAATCCCCAAGCACGCGATCGCGAGGCATTGCCGCCGCTTGATATCGTGATTGCAAAATGCCCACAGCCGCGATCGCGGTCAACACAGCCAAAGACCCCATTGCCATTCGCGATCTGGGAATTGTTCGGGCCAGTGCTGCCAATCGACCCGCCAGAAATTGCACGCGAAAGCGAAACCGATCACGGTTCGATTTTTCGTCGGCCGCGTTCGCATCGGTTGCGGGGCGCGTGTTGTTCGGGGGACACCTGCGGACGGCTTCGTGAGCATCGTCCAATTTTGGAGCATCAAGCGTGTCGGTGCCGAACGAGCGATCTGCAAAATCATGTTCTGCAGAATGAAAGCTGGCATCCGAAGGGTGCAGGACCGATTGAGCCACGGTCGCCGGGGCGACCGCAGCAGCGTGGGGCAACGCGGACAATGAGGGGTTTCCCGCAAAGTGAGGCGACGCGGGATCGGTTCGCCGCTGAATTTTCCCCGCCGAGCCAAGTAAGACGAGATCGCCGGTCAAACAGGCTCTCAAGACATGGATGCGGTCCACTGGAATCCAGGTTTGCGTCACGTCGCTCTGGATTTCTGCGTCGGCCGCAAGCATTCCACGGGCGGCAAATCCAATTAATTCTCTGAGTTTAAAGGGACCCTGGGCTGCGCCGAGCATGCCGCGAACGTGATAGCGGGGAACAACGGTGCCGGCAGGATGCGGAAGCGCAACCCGCTTTTCGGAAAACAAGCCGATCGCCAATGCGGGATGCCACGGTCCGGTCTCGGTGTCAGCCACCAACGAGTTCGGGCCAATGATCCCTGATAACGCCGCTTCGCGGAGTTCGACCCCGGTGAACGGGCCCGCACAGGAATGCTCGGTTTTAACGTAAAAGGCAACCATATTTCTCAGCCTTGCTGCATCTCTCAGGCATGTTGTGAACGGCTGTACCAAACGCTATTGCAAAGGAAACTTCCGTGCTTGTTGGATCACGTTGCGGAACACCGTGATAAGATGAGGATATGCGACGCGTAAGTACCGTGGACCGTGCAGTGGAGCGGTGGGGAAAAGGGCTGGTACGTTAGGAACGCCTCGCGGTCTCGGGGGGTACCCAATTGATGGCTGGTAATAGACAGAAAAGCAGGAATTCAGTCTGTGGATTCGGACGCTCCGTGCGTGGATCGTCACACTCATCTGCTTTCACGTTGGTCGAACTGCTTGTTGTCATGGGCACGATTGCCGTTTTAATGGGGTTGCTGCTGCCGGCGGTTCAAGCATCGCGGGAATCGGCCCGCCAGACCCAATGTCTTAATCATTTAAAGCAGATCGGGCTCGCGGTGCAGAACTTTCATGCCCAACGTAACGAGCTTCCGCCAAGTCGAAATTACGACCACTACACAAGTTGGGCATTTCTGTTGCTGCCGCACTTGGAACAGGCTGCATTGTCGGACGAGTGGGACGATTCGCTTAAGTATTACTATCAGAGCGACGCGGCTCGGCTGACCGCGATTGCACCCTATTTCTGTCCCTCACGCCGCGATGCCAACCTCTACAGCACCCAGGGTGATGACATTTTGTCACCCTATGAAACCAGTGGTCATGTTCCAGGGATTGTCAGCGATTATGCCTGTTCCGCAGGACATGGGCCTGCGGGCGTGTGGAATTGGATCTATTCCAACGGGGCGTTTGTGATGGGGGAGGGTGTCACCGATCCCGAAACCGTGCCCGACGGCAATTTCGCCCCCCCCAACGCCAAGCTGGTTACATGGAAAAGCCGTACCCGTTTCGCCAGTTTAAGTGATGGGACGAGCCATACGATCATTGTTGGCGAAAAACATGTGCGTCCATCACGGCAAGGGATTGCTCCTGAGGATGGCGCGATTTACAACGGAGACCACCCGGCAAATTTCTCACGCTGCGGCGGTCCCGGTTATCCGCTGGCACGTTTTCCGACCGACCGCTTCCAAACCAACTTTGGCAGCTACCATGTGGGCGGATGCAATTTTGTCTACGCCGATGGCAGCGTGCATGTTCTGAATGTCGACGTCTCGACCGACATCTTAGGACGGCTTACCCATCGCAATGACCATCAAGTCATCGAGGCGTTCTAACGCTCGGCTTACGATTGTGTCTTGTCTTCGACTCCCTTGGCATCTTTGGCCAAGGCGTGAAAGCGTTCGAGCTGCAAGTGGTCGTAGGTGAGGCCAAGGTGCCCTACGGCCCGGGCAATTTCCGCCAGCGTTGAATAGCCAAGCTTGCGGCCGATTTCCGTCTTGTGCCGCTCGACGGTACGCGGACTACGGTGCAGCATTTTGGCTACCTCCGGAACGCTCTTTCCATGCCCTAATAGAATGAAGATTTCCAGTTCGCGATTGCTTAATGCCGACAGGCAGCCGAGGTCAACGTATTGACTTGTCACCGTCGCGATGTCTTCGGTGGAATCAAGCGGATCACGACGCGAGAGAATCAAAACGTATTGTGCCCCACCAGGCCCGTCACCAACATTTGGCCCGTCACCAGCATTTGGCCCGTCACCAACATTTGGCCCGTCACCAGCATTTGGCCCGTCACCAGCATTTGGCCCGTCACCAGCATTTGGCCCGTCGCCAGGAGCTGACTGGTTCTCATTCGGGTTGACCGCAGCGTCGTCTTGCTTGGTTGCGTCCATGCTTCGGAGCAGTTCGCCACCATCGCTGATAGGGTAAAACGTCGAGACCATTTGGTGGCCGTTGTAGATGTGCCTTGCTCGTAATGGCTTGCCGTCCTCGATGACCTGTTCGATCCAAGCCATGCGTTCCCGCACAAACTCGGGGTGAAACACCGCACTCAAGTGGCGATAGGTGCCCAACTTTGCGGGGGTGACACCAAACAACGAACGAGCGGACTCATTGCTGTACGCAACCCGCCCATCTTTTGTGACAATCGTCACTCCCAGCCCAACTTCCATTCGGAAGATGTCTGCCCAATTGATCGAGCTAAATGGACTGCTCATAAAGAATTCAATTCAACTCATTGCTTAGAGGGTCACGTGTGGCTTGCAGGGTCACGTGTGGGTGAGATTGCGACAGACGATGTGAACGAGATGCTACGCCCCCAATCGTTTCAATCCCACAAAAAATATTTCGCATTCACCGGAGGAAACTTCATACAATCAGCCAAGGTACCAAATTAAGTCTAGCTTGATTTCTCGGGGGGGGAGTTGGCGGATTTCCGCAAATTTTGACAATTGGGAGAGCCTTCATTAGCGAACGACAAGAAACCTACGTCTTCACGAAATATGCAAGTGCAGGCGGTTCGTTATCCTGATGCGAGGGTGGGGCAAGGCCCCCAATGAATCCGGCAACTGCCTCGCCGTCCTTTCATCAGACTCCGTCTCGACCGAACGGTAGATGATAAGAAAGTTTGCTTTCAATGCACTAGGACTACAGCAAATTCATCCGCAAGATCCAAGAATCGCTGATCCGGACGAACGCGGGGTGTCCCCTTGTGGGGTGTCGAGTCTAGTCCGTTGGGTGATTTGTGAAGGTTGCAGGAAGAGCAGGAAATCTGTGTGGGCAATCTATGGTTGCAGCTCTTTAGCCCGTCACGACGGAGCCCGTGCCAGTGATTCTGGTGACGCTCGCGGCGCGAGCCCAACGCCATTGAATTTGATACGAGACGGGTTTATTTGCGGTACGACAAAGAGCCGCCCGCTCTCAAATTGAACGTTGTGTCACGCGTCGACCGGTTTCTTCCAAAAGAGGGTTTAGTCGAGAAAACCTACTAGGCTATTGATCTCGTCATGCTGTTGCAGTTTTCGCAACGCGCGTCGTTCGATTTGTCGCACGCGTTCTCGGCTGATGTTAAACACCTTCGCCACTTCTGAAAGCGTTTGGGGCGAGTAGTCGTCGAAACCGAATCGCATCCGCACAATTGCCTGCTCTCGTTCATCGAGTTGATCGAGCAACGATTCCAAGCGATGGCTTAACGAATTCGCATCCACTTCGGTACCCAACGGCGCGGTCTCTTCTTCCTGCAAAATGTCACGCAGGTTCGTGGGGACCTCTCCTGCGGAACTGTTGTCCAAGCTGTAGCTGGTGCTCAACGAACGTTCGAGTACGACCAACCGCTCGTCGCTCAGCCCCGCGGTATCGGCCACTTCACGATGCGTGGGGCGATGGCTGAGTTGCTGATACAGATCGCTAATCGTTCGCTGTAATTCATTCATCTCACCGACGACATGCACGGGGATGCGAATGGTGCGACTTTGCTCAGCGACGGCGCGACCGATCGCTTGGCGAATCCACCACGTTGCATAGGTCGAAAGTTTAAAGCCTTTGCTCGCTTCGAACTTCTCGACAGCACGCATCAATCCCGAGTTGCCCTCTTGAATCAAATCAAGGAATGCTAAGCCACGGCCGCGATACTTTTTGGCGATCGAAACGACCAAGCGTAGATTGGCCTCGACCAATTTTTGCTTTGTCGAGGTGTAAAGCGAATAGGCACGCTCGAGTTCTTGGACACGACGATCCAGACCGCAACTGGAATGTTGAGTCCGTCGCAAAATGGTTTCGTACTCGGCATGTTCTTCGAGTGTTAAATCGGCACAACGCTGGCGAAGTACACCAAGCCGATGATTCATCCACTGCAGATTCTCATAGTGCTGCTCGATCGCCGGCAGTCGTAGTCCCAGTTCTTCGATGAGGGTGACGATCGATTCCCGCCGACGCAGATAGCGACTGCGAGCTTCGCTTCGCTGCGCCAACGTTAGTTGACGATCACGAATCGCTTCATAATCGCGGTTGTTCAACGCAAGCAGCGACTCGAGCGTACGGACGTTGGGCTCTAACCGGCTTAGAATGCGGTGCTTGACCTTCTCGTCGGTGACGGCGTAACTGAGGCTACGATCCGCCCGCGCGTCTCCCGTCACGATCTCGCGAAGCGCTGCGACGGCATCCTCGGCAATAAAACGAACGCGAAGCAAATCGTGTCGAAATAGGGTACGGGCATCATCCATCTGCACTGCCAGAGCCAATTCTTGCTCTGCTGACAACAGCGACGTGCGGCCCATCTGTTTCAGGTACATCCCTAGCGAATCCGACAGTTCGTCCTGACTTCGCAACGGACTGTCATCCTGTCGCAACGCCGGAGAATCGAAACCGCCGCGTAACGCCGTGTGTTCGGAATTCGAATTGAGAGAAACCATTTCCTATTCCTTTTATGTAAAATGAGAAAGCGAACATGGCGAACCTTCCAAGTGGAAGGGCTCTATCGGACTTTCTCAGCAAGATTTGTGTTCACGCACTCACCATTTCAAGGACGCTAGTGAATCCACCCGAGCGACGCACGCAATGAATTAAGCAATGAATATCAACAAGCGATGACTAACGTTTAGAGAAATCGTGTTCGAGAGACCCTGTTCCGCTCACTCTATTTACGCATCAAGAGACTCGAAAGTTCCCGCGGGTTCGACGTTTCGCCACGCCCCCCGCGTCCTGACCTGTCGATTTCAAGCAAACTCGATTACGTGGACGATTTATGGGGCACCCTTGCTTTGACGCCTTGTTCTGCCGCTTTTGACAGTCTCCTCTAACCGTTTTGTTGATGTTTGGATAACACGCAAAGATCATGCCGCCTGCCGTTTATTCCGCGTTCAAAGCCCCCCTGACTCCCTTTCTTCACGCGACTGCGTACGCTTTCATTCCACCACGACCGTAAAGGTGAAAGCATGGTATTTAAGGACGATTCGTGACGAAAAACGCACGCTGGGGGGGCCGGAATCGGTAGTAAATCAGCGCGGTTGCAAATCGGAGCGGCGACCCCTTCGATGGGCCCCTTCGATGGAGATGGGCCCCTTCGATGGGAACGGGCAGCACCGCCTATTTCTGCCATTTGCCTTTTGCCACGATCTCACTGCCCTCATTACTAAATGGACACGGGGCAGAATGTCCCGCCTGGGGTAAATTGACTAAACGGTGTCAGAGTGCCCACTCTGCAGGCAAAACGTATCCGCCCCACTTCTTTGTCCCCCGTTTCTGAATTTCCCGTTTCTGAATTTCCCGCTACTAACCGCCCGCCAATTTGACCATTACACCATGACGACTGCGATCCAACGATTTCACATCTATCTGTATGGGCCCGAGCAAGGGGCGCTGCAAGCCCGTTTTGAAGAAGCGTCCACGCGGTTGCAATTATTGCCGCGGCTTTATTTCGAACTGGATGGCTCGTTCGTCTGGTCCGCAGCTCAGGGCCAGCAAATCGAGGGGATGCTCTACGACGCCAACGAACGGCTGCAGTACGTCGATTTGCAAGGGCAATGCAGCCGCGAGAACTGGAATTCCGTCTTGCATGCAATTGTTGGCAGCCCCGCGTCGGATTGCATTGTGATGGTAATTCCGACTAGATCGTTGAAAAACTTACCAACGTTTGAGCAGTCCGTCTGGGGCGACTGATTTTCTTGGAAATCGGCTTGGAAATAAAAACAGGCTGTTTTGCGGTGTTTTTCGCTACGTTGTGATGCGAAATCACCCCGGGGAGTGAACTTCCTCTTCTTTTTGTCGCTCTATCGCATTGAATTGGCATCCCACTTGCTTCTCTCCTGTTTCGTCCTCGGCGATGTCAGCCGATGTGGCGAAACAAATGAAACTGATGCCTGAATAAAGCCTAAGCGTTTACTTTCCTGGAGGGATTCATCAATGTTGACCGCGACTCGCCCCGAGACTGTCTCTAATTCAACTCAATCGACTCAAAATGAGATTCGGCTTTCCGATGCTGAGATTTCTCGCCGAGTCGTTGCGATTCGCTCAGGTTGGAGTATTGCCGAGCGAGTCCGTCGTCGACGTGAAGCGGACAAGCGGTTCCTCGATTTGATCGACGCTTTGTCGGCTTGTGAAGCTGCTTAATCATTAAAGTTACAACGCACCCGGGGCGCTAACGCGGGTTTATGGAAGCGTCCCTTAACCACTTTGACTTACTTTGGAAGGATTCAACCATGTCGACAATGACTTGTGAGAAGAGCGTGACCCCCGTAACGACTGCTGGAACATCGAACAAGAATCGTACAGAGGTATACGTCTCAGACGCTGAGATTTCTCGCCGTGTGCTCGCCATTCGTTCGGGCTGGAGCATTTCTGAACGCGTCCGTCGTCGACGTGATGCCAACGAACGCTTCCTCGACTTGATGGTGGCGTTGTCGGCTGGTGACGCCGCTTGAAATCGGGCGACTGAGGCTCGGGCTGATCGCCGACCGGATCAGCAGAGGGCTGAGCCTAGTTTGATGACGGGGCTAACATCTGAATGGGCCAGCATCTGAATGGGCCAGCATAGACTGAGTTGGCAAACAGCTTAGTCAATCGACTCTCCCTCGGTGGGGATCTCTTCGCTTGACGGTTCGCCCACAATCTCACCTCGATAGCGACATGCTTCGATGAACGATTCGAGGATCACCAAGGCGGCAACGGCATCGATCCGTTTCTTTTTGCCTTGACGACTGTAGCCTGCGGCCCGCATGCGATTGTTAGCGTCGGCCGTGGTAAATCGCTCATCAAACAAACGCACCGGTTTGCCGGTTGTCTTTGCGAGCCAGCGAGCAAATTCGCGGGCTTGAATGCTCTTTTCACTTTCCCCGCCATCCAAGTGAATGGGGAGCCCGACGACAAAAGCGGAGATACGCTCCGACTTTGTTAACTCGCAGTAATAGGCCCCATCCTGTTTCCAGTGTTCTGCGGCGCGGACCTCGAGCGGGCTCGCCAAAATCCGGTCGGGATCACAAATCGCAATCCCAATTCGCACGCTGCCAAAATCAATCGACGCAAGACGTCCGGCCAAGGGAAAATCGTCAGTAGGTGCGGTCATCAAAATGCGATGGGGTGACGAGGATTTTAGAACGAGACGGTTTAGGCGAGGGAAAGGTTAGACGAGCGAAAGGTTAGACGAGCGAAAGGTTAGACGAGCGAAAGGTTAGACGAGCGAAAGGTTAGACGAGGGAAAGGTTAGACGAGTAGCGGATTGGATAAACGCTTGCCAACCGAGATGGTTGATTACCAAACAATACTGATTTTCCGGTCCTCTGCAATGCAAAACCAAAGCGGGCGACTTGGTCCAATCCTAGTGACAACGGTACGCGAGAGTGAGTGGGGCGCCCGAGCGTCTGCATTGCAGCGATACGATCGCTGCAACGCCGCATTTAATGTTTTGCGTCCCCTTCAAAGTAATGTTGTAGAAATGCCTTTCGGTCGTTTTCTTCTCCGGCAAACTGCACCATGGCGTATAAACGTTGCTGATCGCGTCGTTTCTTTTCCGCTAACGCCTCTTGATTGCGGAAATGTTCGGGAATCGGTGTCAACACCTCGAAGCAGTGCGGCGGATGGGGGCCTGCGATGACTCCGGCTCGATCGAGCATCGCAAACGCCGTGGCAATGCGGTGATCGTGGCGACTGACACGCTGAAGCCGCTCGTTCATCCAGTCGATCCCAAAGCTGCGACACGACTCGTTGTGTTCGACCAGCATCGTCAGTAATCGTCCGTAGAAATCCGAGTCGGGATTGGACCATTCGATGAATTGCATTTGTGTCATCAGATCGCTCTGGTCATACAACCACACACATCGGCTCGGCTGATGATCGCGACCGGCCCGCCCCACTTCTTGGTAATACGATTCAATCGAACCTGGGGTTTCCGCATGAATCAACACACGGATATTGGCTTTGTCGATCCCCATTCCGAATGCGTTGGTTGCCAGCACCACATCGGTTTCGCCACTCAAAAATCGGTTATGCACATGACGACGTTTTTGGCTCGACAAGTCGCCGTGATAGCACTCGTGATCAACTCCTTGGCTAAGCAAAACGTCGCTAAACCGCGTCAATGTTTTGATTAATGAAAAATAGATCACTACGCTGCCGCCGCGATAAACGTCATCATGAAGCAACCGCTTGATGGCATCAAGTTTTTCTTGATCTCCCATCACATGTTCGACGTCGAGTCGCAGGTTGGGACGGTCGATGCCTTGATAAAACAATTGGATCTGGTCCGCCGGAATTCCCAACTGTGCATATATGTCAAGGCGACATTCCTCCGTTGCAGTCGCTGTCAATGCAATCGTGGTGGGAAAGCCCAATTGTTCGCGGATCTCGCCGACCCGTGAATAGTCGGGGCGAAAATCGTGTCCCCATTGGCTCACACAGTGGGCTTCGTCAATCGCCAGCAACATGACGTCGCGTTTCGCAATGATCCTCCGAAAATCCTCTTTTCGAAATCGCTCCGGAGTCACGTACAGCAGCCGGTACTTTCCGGAAGCGACTTCGTTATAGCGGGTTTCCCGAGTCTGGCGGTCCAGCGATGAATTGATGTAAGCCGCATCGATGCCACGCGATCTCAAGTCACTGACTTGGTCGTGCATCAATGCGACCAAAGGGGACAGGACCAAGACAATGTTGTGGCCGTCTGCGGGCATCGTCAGCGCCGGAATCTGGTAACACAACGATTTCCCCATCCCTGTCGGCATCACAACCATCGCATGCTTCCCCGCCAAGACGTGCTCGATCACGGCCTGCTGCGATGGGCGAAACGAGGAGTAGCCGAAATGACGAGCTAAAACTTCTTGGATCAATTTAGGGTCAGACATAAATAGAAGTGCGGTCGCAAAACAGTAAGGCGGGACCAGGGATTAGGAAACAAGAAGACTCGGGGAAGCCGCAATTTCAGGAAGGGACAACCAGCGTTTCACACGACGCGAAACCTCGGCGTCCTTAACTCGGCATTGAGAAAAACAAACAAATTAGCAAAATTCCCGAGTCTTTCCGATGGTTTGGCAACGTTAGCAACCAGCAGCATTGGGTTCCGAAGTCGATCGGGGGACAGCCATATAGCGATTCAGCCGCCGCCACGTGCTAACCTTCGGAGGTCCGAAAAGAGACCTTTTTCTATCGCTGGGGGGGCTTTGTCCCCGCTGGGGTTTTGAGCCGTGGTTGTTGTTAATAGAGTGTAAATCTTCATGTTTTTTCGTGGGATATGTATTAGACGTTGTGCTAATTTAGAAGTCGTCCTCTCCTTTTTTTGTTTATCTATTTTGGAGTGATATTTACCGTGAAGGCCAAAAGAGATCCGCGGCTTGCCGACATATCGTCTCGGCATTCCAACGCCGCGCCCGATTTGCCGATGCCATCGATCACGATGGAACCCCCGACCAAACGAAGAAAGGAACCGCCTGCGATTCCCTATCGCTCTCCGTTTCGCTGGTCAAATCGACCCGAATGGTTGACTACCTTTTTAGCAGCGTTTGGCGTGCTGTTGATGGCCTATGTTGTCTATGGAGCTAGCCGCGAGATCAGCAGCACGCTGAAACGAAATCAACATCATCAAACCATCACCGATGTCTGGCGTCAATTATTAGTATCCAACGTCGCCATCTCGGGAACGCCGACTCGAATCGTCGATGCTGATCTGCCCTCATTTCCTTCGATCTCATTTCCAGCCGTCCGCTCGTCACAAGAACTCAATCGCAACCTCCGGCTCGCAGCGGCGCTGCCGGGAATTCGTCGGATTGATCTGTCGCCCGAATCAACACGGCTCGTGGGAGGGGGGCACGCCGACGATTCCACGCTGGAAATCCTGGGGCGTAATTTTCATGATTTGGACTCGTTAAATCTAAGCGGAACCGCGATCAGCACGCTCAAGCCGATCGAAGATTTAAAGGTACGTGATCTGAGGATCGTCAATTCGACCATCAAGCCGGACAATTTGTCGTCGCTGAAGTATTTTGACTCCGTGACGGATTTGTGGATCGGGTGGTACGGAAATGCTCAGGATGGCGACAGTATTTTCTTCTCTGACGCGTATCGCGCACGTGTCGTCGATGCCATGGCCGAAATGAAGGGGCTCCAATCGATCCACTACGTGGAAATGGCATTTACGAAAGAAGAGCGAGAGCAACTCTCTCGGTTTAATCTCATGCAGGTCAAATAGACGTTGGCCGGTTTTCGTGGCCTCGGTAATCCTCTGCTGCCCACGACCCTCTGCATCCGCTTGAGATGTAGGGGGTTTTTTTGTGCCGTTCCTGTTTCGTGATTCCGAACCCGGTGGCACGCGAACACACCGAACCTTGTCACCGGACCCTCTTCCAAGGGCGATTCCCCCGTAGTTGCCGATGTATCCTCTCAATCGGCCGAACGTGCGGGTTCTCGTTGGGGCGACATCCTTTTGTAGCCCGTTATCCGTTCGCAGTGGCCGTCATGCATAACAAGTTAGCACCCGTTTGCCTAAGACGCGTGCACTTGGGGGCGTCCCCAAAGCTTACTGGTGGTAAGGGGTTAGCCAAAAAAGCGAATTGTTAGAAATTTGGAAAAAAAGACAAGCTGGTAAGGGGACAGCAATCGAGCGAGAAGAACCGTCAGAGCGAAACTATTCCCCATTAGGATCGGGGGGCCCGCTGTCAGGTGGGGGCTAGTTGTCGGTTGAGTTAAATTCCAGGCATTCGGATTGCGGAAGAGGTCAAGCGTGCGAATTTCATCCCTGAGCAAAGGGGTGATGTTTCGGTTTAACATCAAGGTTGAAGCATTAGGAAAATTATTGCATGTCAATTTCCAGAATCCAGTACGCCCGATCAGCGCGTACAAAGGAACGCAGCGGTTTTACACTGGTCGAGCTATTGGTGGTCATTGCGATCATTGGTGTATTAGTGGGGCTTTTGTTGCCCGCGGTGCAATCCGCCCGCGAAGCGGCTCGCCGCATGTCGTGCTCGAACAATTTGAAGCAGCTTGGTTTGGCGCTTCATATGTACCACGACACCTACCGCTCGATGCCACCAGCCGTTCTTCCCGTGACGGCAACCAATGATCGTCCCGCCTCGTGGTTGGTTCGTATTTTGCCCTTCATCGAGCAGAATGCCGCCTTTGAAGCGTCGACGTTTTCGGGAACGGATTGGGCGTCTCGCGACCCCGGCGTGAATCGAAACTGGCAAACGTTTGACGGTCTGGTGGTCCCTGGGTTCAATTGTCCTTCGAGTGCCCTTCCCACGACCCGTGTTGACAACGCAAGTGCGGATACAAAAGCTCTCGGAGCTCCCGATCAACTTGAAGTTCAAATTTCGAACTATGTCGGTGTTGCAGGCCGGTTCAGTAACAACAACACAAACTTCTCCACTTGGAACGGTTACCACGGCATGACCGATCACAACGGCGTGATCGTGGCGATGGATAACTATTACAACCAACCAGTACGTTTTGCATCCATCTTGGATGGAACCAGCAACACGCTTGCGATTGGTGAACAATCTGCGGAAATTCGCATTCGCAACACCGATGGGACTTTCAACTACTATGACCAACGTGCTGGGAATTGGTACGGCGGAGCTTGGTCCGGTGGCGGTGGCGCCAACCACAATGAATCCGAAGCTTATTGGATGAACATTGCCTCGACGCGAGTCGGAATCAATTATTCGTCCACCAGCCGCTACTCGCCTCACGGCATCGGCCCGTATTGGTACGGCCGTCCTGGCCGACATACCGTGTTCAACTCGACTCATGGTGGGGGAGCCCAATTTGTGCTCGCCGATGGCAGCGTACGGTTTATCAGCGAAAACATCCGCTTCGATATTTACGCACTGTTGGCGGATCGCCAAGACCGCACCGTGTTGAACGAAGAATTCTAAGCCTTGTTCTTTCCCCTACAACGTCAATTGAGAAGCCTCACGAAATATTGAAAATCGAATCCATGAACATGAATCACGTCTCGAAACTCACGCTGGGTCTAGCCATGTCCTTGCTGATCGGCACACTCGGATGTGGCCGCAGTGACAAGCCTTCGTTGGCCGAGGTCAGCGGCAAGCTAATGAAGGAAGGGAAACCTTTCGTCAACGCCCAAGTGGAATTTTATCCGACGATCAACGGCGCTGCTTCGTATGGCGAAACCGATGAAACCGGTAGCTTCACCTTGTATTACTCGACGGGGGATCCAGGAGCGGCAATCGGAGACCACAAAGTAACCGTCATTGGCGGTCACGTTGCTGGCGAGCCCAGTCCACCGACACCGGAGGTCGTCACGCTGACGACGTCGACCGAGGAAATGGCCGAAGGAACGCTGCAACCCATTGGAATGACTCCGAAAGGTCGATCGCAAGCCAAAGACGGATCGCCAAAGCGAGTCGAAGGGTTGACCGCAAAGGTGGATAGCGGAGCAAATGAAATTATCTTGAATCTGTAGTTTCGTTTGCTGCGATTCTTGATCGAATGAACGAGACGATCGAGGGTGACCCAGGTTGCCCTCGATCGTTTTTTTTTGCGATCAGGACAAGGATCTGGATTTGCAAAGGATCGGCAGTAGGAATTGACTTGGCAATCCACAGCGAGCAGACTGGGGGCCCCCGATTTAGCCTCTGCATCGGGCAGACCGCTAGTCGCTTCCCCCCGCTGATGTTTGAAAAGAGATCCACATGGTTTGGCTTGCGCAAAAGGTAGCATCCGGTCCCTCGCGCCGTATCCAATGTGGTTGGCGGTTTTCCTTGTTATTGATCGTGATGGGGTGCGTGGTCACCGTCACGGCTGCCTCTTCCGTTGCCCAGCAAGCCGAGACCTCTCGCTTTGCGATTGCGGATCCGCGATCACGTCCCAATCTGATTCTAATCCTTGCTGACGATCTCGGTTACGGTGACGTTTCCTGCAATGGAGCGACCGATGTGCAAACGCCTCACTTGGACAAGTTTGCTGCCGAAGGCATGATGTTGACTCGGATGCGGGCCAATTGCACCGTGTGTTCGCCGACGCGCGCTGCAATCATGACCGGAATGTATCCCGATCGCGCCGGAGTCCCCGGAGTCATCCGGACCCACGCCCACAATTCGTGGGGATACCTGCGAACCGATGTACCGACATTGGCCAACCGGCTGAGTCGTGCGGGGTATCAAACTGGCATTGTTGGGAAATGGCATCTTGGGTTGGCGTCACCCAACACCCCATGCGAACGAGGGTTTGACCAGTTTCATGGATTTCTCGGCGACATGATGGACGATTACTACACGCATCGTCGTCAAGGGCACAACTATATGCGACACAATGACAAGCAGATTGATCCCGAAGGACATGCGACGGATTTGTTTACGCAGTGGGCCGACGACTATATCACCGCGCAAGCCGCATCCACCGAATCGCCATTTTTTCTTTACCTCGCCTACAACGCGCCTCATTTTCCGATCCAGCCGCCTGAGCAATGGCTCGCTCGCGTGCAAAAGCGGTCTCCACAGCTCGAGCCTAAACGGGCGCTCAACGTCGCGTTTGTCGAGCACTTGGATGACCAAGTGGGCAAATTGCTCAAACGCATTGACGAGCTCGGGCTGCGTGAAAACACCGTGATCGCTTTCACGTCGGACAATGGCGGTTCATTGCCGCATGCTCAAAACAACGATCCTTGGCGTGATGGAAAACAGAGTCATTACGACGGCGGCTTACGTGTTCCTGCATGGGTGCGTTACCCTGGTAAAATTCCAGCGGGAAGCAAGAGTGACCAACCGGTGATGACGTTTGATGTTGGGGCGACGTTTTTGCAATACGCCGGCGTGCAGCAGCCTAGCGAGATCGACGCGGTCGGTTTAAAAGATCTGCTCGAAGGCAACTCGCCCACGCTCGGTTCACAGCTGTCTGCACGCGAGCTCTATTTTGTTCGCCGTGAAGGAGGTGGCCGCTATGTGGGGCACGCCTACCACGCGGTGATCCAGGGACGATGGAAATTGATGCAGAACGATCCGTTTTCTCCGCTGGAACTGTATGACCTCGAAGCGGATCCGCAGGAGACAAATAATCAAGTCGCAAAGCAACCTAAAGTCGTAGCGAAACTCAAGCAGCGGTTGGCGGCACAGATTCAACAGGGCGGAAGCATCCCTTGGCAAGCTCCGCAATCACCTGAATCACCACCATCACCCACTCCGTGAGTCCCACCGAAGTGCGCATGATGGGTGTTGCAAAAAGCCACACGTGTTTTACTTTGCGTGAGGGCGATGCTGCTATTTCGCGTAAAAAATGGGGCAAATGGCCTTGGCATGGTTTGTGCCTTGTTGAGTCGACGCTGCTGGATCGATCGAGATGAAGGTTCATGTCGATCGGCTCCTTTCCGCCAACTCAATGATAAGGGATTCCAATGCGTTGTTTGCAAGTTCGTCGCGGTGCTGTGGCCGTCGCTGTTTTGCTGTTGACCGTTTCGCTGTCGAGTAACGATTTTGTTTCCGCTGACGAATCCACGGTTGCAGTCGAGTTGTTTGACGCGATCGATTCGAAACAGGTTTCTGTCCAGTTCATTGCACTCGATGCAAACCGCGCGAATGTGTTGATTGAAAACAATACCAATCACGTCCTGCATCTCGAACTGCCAGATGCGATTGCCGCAGTTCCTGTGTTAGCTCAATTTGGATTCGGTGGACAACAAGCGGGCTTCGGAGCTCAGCAGGGTCAAGGCGGTCAGAACAGCGGCGGCAATCAAAGCGTGGGCGGAGGTTTTCAGCAAGGTGCCCAACCGGGCGGAAATGCCTTTGGCAACAATTTCGGCAATGTCGGCGGCGGGAACGCGCGGCAAAATGATGGTTTTGGGATGGGATTCATGCGAATTGCGGCTCAGAAAACTCGCAAGCTGGTTGCCACGACGGTTTGCTTGGAACAGGGGAAACCCGAGCCCAATGCCAAAGTGAAATACCAGATGATCCGTATCGAGCAATACACGCAGGACGAAAGATTGATCGAACTTTGCCAGCAACTGGCTCTTGAAAACGTGTCGCAAAAAGTGGCTCAAGCGGTCGCATGGCACTATGCCAACGGTTTGCGTTGGGAAGAGCTCGGCAAACTCAACCGCATCGAATCACGGTATTTGGGGAACATTCGGATGTTTCGCCAACAGGAACTCAATGACGCCAAAGCCTTTGTCGAAGCACTCGAAAAATCGAGCAATGAAAACTCGCAAATGCTTCCAGGGTCCTCGCTCTCCCAGGACCTCTCGCTCTCCCAGGACCTCTCGGTTTTTCAGGACCTCACGGTTTCCCAGAGATCCGCTGTTTTGATGGCAAGATAAACGGCAGGATTTGATCTTTCCGACGCCGAGCGGGTTTTGGTATCTGCAATGCACGATGAAGACCATTGCATTCCCAACACCGCGTTCTCGGCAAACATCCCGATCCATCCCTCACGGCGGTGAAGGGAATTCCGCTGGAAATTCGTCGAAAGAATCGGCGGCGAAACGGAAGATGCTGGGGTTCGATGCGGTTCGCGGTGTCGCCGCGCTGGCGGTGGTGCTGCTGCATGCCTGTGTGCCCTATTTGCAAAATCCGATGCCTGGATTGGCGTGGACGGTTCGCGATTCCGCTAGCCGATCGGTGGATTGGCTGTTCTGGGGCATCGAAGTTTTTATCATGCCCTTGTTCTTGGTTTTAGCAGGCTATTTTGCCTGGCAAACCTTGTCGTGCCGTGGCATTGGTCCGCTCGTTCGCAGTCGCGCGAAACGATTGTTGGTGCCGCTTGCCTTTGCGGTGTGTGTGGTGTTGCCAATGGACTTGTACACTTGGGTGCTAGGTTGGGTCGTCGAGGGAATTGTCGAACCGGTCAAGCTAAAGAGTTTGAAGTTTGACGGAGTTGTGGATCGTGATTTGTGGGGCCTGAGTCATTTATGGTTCTTGCAATACGTTTTCTTGTACGTTGTCGTTGCCGCCATTTTTGCTCGTTTTGATAGGCTGCGAAATTTTACAACCAAAATCACCCAACGTATGCCGCTCGCCGTTACATTGTTAGCCGCAGCAGGCGTCGTCACTCTGATGATCGCACCGGAAGTCGTGTGGGGATTTCAACACGCGTTTCTTCCTGTGGCCAGTAAATGGGTTTACAGTGGAACGTTTTTCGCCGCGGGGATGTTGGTCGGCAAAGTGGATCCCCGATTGGCGTTTTTTGAGAACCGAACTATACCGTTGGCAATTGCAAGCGTGATGCTGTTAGTGACGGCCGTTTCACTGGGCCGCTGGAATCTGCAGTATGGCGAGAGTGCATTAGCGCAATCGGGACTCGCGGTCGTCACGGTGCTGGCGGCTTATGCAGTGACATTCTTGACGATCGCCGTGAGCCGAAAAATCAATCATCTTTCGTTGCCGCTGCAATACTTAGCGGCGGCGTCGTTCTGGATTTACTTGGTCCATCATCCAATCCTTGGATTGGTCCATCTTGATCTCAAGCAGTGGATGCCTGCGACGGCACCCGCGGTCAAAATGGCAACCGCATTCTGTATCAGCGTAGGGCTAAGCTTGTTGACCTACGAGGGACTCGTTCGCCGCACGCGACTGGGACGAATGCTGGGAATGCAGTGGACGCCTTCATCACCGCCGGTCGATGTGTTGCCAATGCGACGCGAGTCGGTCGTAACCGATACCGATACCGAAAGCGTAACCGAAAACGTGCCACAGCGCCGCGCTGCCTAAGCGGCGTCAAGTAAAGAGTCCACGTGATCGCTATTGCGGGGGAAGGATAACTTCGACCTGGGAATCGTCGATCATCGAATCGAATGGACTCACGGGGTCAAATTGATTCATCGGTTCGAGACATCCGATGCCGCAACCGCCGATCATCTCGAGTTCAACGGAACCCCCGTTCACACGAGCGCGAGGATGATGGTTCGGGCAGTCGGGATTTCGGCAATCCGGGGTGTTTGGACAAACGCTCGCATACGGGATTTGGTCCAACTGAGCATTGGCCACACAGGCGGCTTGATTCTCTCGAAGCGTTCCCGCGGCGTACGGGGTAATGATCTCTGGCTTTAGAAAGACGATCAACTCACTTTCACGAACTTCGCTGCTCTGGCTTCGAAACAGTCGACCGATATACTTGACATCTTTCAAATAGGGCACGCCCCGCACCGTTTCGGTGATGTTCTTTTGGCGAAGTCCTCCCATCGCAAACAGTTGTCCATTGCCAACGCGAACCGTCGTTTCGGCGTTGCGACTATCGATCACCGGGTATGCGTTGCGGTATTCCGCAACGACGCTGTATTCCGGTTGCACCTGCATTTCAATCGTCCCATCTTGGCTGATCCGTGGGGTGACGTTCAGGATGATGCCCGCTTCTTCGAACTCGACTTGGGGAATCGATCCGGTGCTGGTTACGATCGACGTGACGATCGGTAACCGTTGGACTATTTTGATCGACGCTTGGCAGCGATCCCCTACGGTAACGGTTGGATCCGCAAGGATCTTGGCTTCGGATGTGGCGCTGAGTGCTTGTAGGGCCACGCTTGCATCGTAAGAGTTATTGAGGGTACGAAATCCCAGAGACGAGGTGGGACTGCCTAGCCCCAAGTCGGTGCCCGCTTGGATCGCATTTCGAAAGACGCTGATCTCTTCGTCGGTGCCTGGGTTTAGCAAGCTTGTCGATCGACTATGGGGACCATGGGACCAATTCACCCCCAATCCTTCTGCCTCTTTTAAACTGACATCATAGATCAATGCCGTGATGCGAACTTGGGGGCGAGGAATATCCAGTTGCTCGATCGCTTGGGCCGCCAACCGCAATTGATCTGGCGTCCCTCGGATCATGATGCGATTTTCTTTTGCGTAGGTCGCCACCGTGATCGTGTCTCCGAGAACCGCTTGCAGTGACTCGGTCATCTCTTCCGCTTCGGTGAATTGAGGCGTAAAGTAGGCGATACCATCGTTGGTCAAAATCGTTTCGGTGGTTGTCTGCGCTGCATCGGGTGATGGTAGATGCTGAGCGGGCGGAAGCGTCGCTGCGACTTGGGGTGACAATCGCAAGATCAACTCTTGCACATTGTCGACGCGTTCGGGACGGTCGACGATCAAGATCGATCCGTTTCCAATCTTGCGGATCTGACCTCGCTCGCTAAGCAACAGCTGCACCGCATCGATCGTAGCATCGAGATCGCCAGCGTTTGCCGGTACTGCAATCAATCGCGAAACAAAATCGGGGTTGCTGGATCCCACTTGATCGATTGGCAACACCACCAAACTGCTGCCGGTTTGTCGGTAGCTGTAGCCCGATGAATTCAGTACAGCGGACAAGACTTCGCGTAGCGGTGTTTCGTAAAAGGTTCCGCTGACCTCACCACTGATCGTATCCGCCGCGACAATATTGACTTTCCAAAGGTCGCTGAGCAAAAAGATCACTTCATTGAGCGGCGTTTTGCGAAATGTGATGCTCCCTTTTTGGTCCAACTGTTCGGCGATGCTGTTGGAATCTGATCTTTTTTTCTGCTCGCTCGGAGCAACGCCGTGATGCGGTCCCGCAGTCGCTGGCTCTTTCACACTTTCCGCGGTGAACAAGACTTCGGGGGCATTGGCCGCCGTCAACACTCGGCCCTCGGGCTTGAGGATTACGGGGTGACCGCTGCCGGGAATCGGAATCAGATCGGGGACGTCGGCAACACTTAGATTCGTCGCCTTGCCGCTTGCGGTGAAATCGCCAATCGGGGCGGTTGTCTCTTCGCTCACGGCGATTGACATACCGCAGCTGGCTACAAACAGAGTTGCTGCAAGTCGTCTAAATAGACCATGCTTCGATGCCAGCCATGAAGGTGTGGCGATAGAATCATTTTTCGACATTGTGCCATCCATGGCAGTGTGTTGATTCAGCTAGTTCTGATCGGCATTACGTTGGCAAAGAAACGTGGTCTAGTAAAACATCCGAATGCCCCGGGGGTGACGAGCGAACTCGTCTTCGTCTTCGATTGGTTTGGGGCTAAGCCCGAAAACAATCAATCGCAACTCTGACGCGACAACCGGCAGATTCCCTTCCGTGGGCATCATCACCATGCTGTTCGTCGATAAATACCAGCCCTGCTTGGCGATCCCTTGCAGGATTTTGGTTACGGTTTCGAGAGATCCATCAATTCGCAACTCAATTTCATGAGTGTGCAAAATGTAATCCGATTCGTCACTGTATTGGGGCGGTGATTCTTCGCGAGGATCATCATTTTCGATGGCCCACGGTCGGACACGCCCCTTGCTAATTTCCAGACTTCGCAGTCGTCCTCCTGCATCGCGAATGATCGCAATTAAGCTGCTGCGAACCTGTTGGCTCTTGTCTGGATCGATCGAACGATTCTGATGAGAGACCAAGTCGGTGTTAATGTGATTTTCAAGTTCACGCAAACGTTTTTGATTGTTTTGCACCAATGTGAACTGACCATCCATTGCACGAAGTTCGCGTGCTTCACTCTGCAGCCGAAAGTATTCATCGACCCATGGAATACCTATCGCGATGATCGCAAGCAAACTTAGGCTCGCGACGATTGCTCGGGTTGCCCGGCTATTCAGGTTATTCATGTTGTGATGGCTCGACAGAGAGGGGATGACGTGGGGTCATGGACAAGCGAATCGAGAATCGAGTCGCTTCCGAATTGGCCTCCGGCGTGGTGGAATGGAGCGCCACTTCGCTCACTTCTGGCAACTGTCGCAGTTGTTCGAGGATTTCGTAAACGACGCGTTCATCGAGCACCGTGCCTTCGAGCCGAATGTGCGATCCCGACTCGACGCGATATTCATTCAGTTTCGCCAAGTCCGGCAAACTTTGCGTAATCCGTTCCAGTTGCGCAATCCAATCGACTTCGGCAGATTGACGTTCAATCGTTTTGAAATGTTCAAGCAATTCTCGTTGACGCGCGAGTTCGGTCATCCGTGTTTGGGTGGCGATCACTTGAACCTGGACTTGCTCGGTTCCGTGTTTTAGATGCGAAGCGTGCTGGCGAGCACGATGGACCAACGTGAAACTGAGCATCAGCAACAGGGCCGCTAAGAATGCCGGCCACGCGACGCGAAGGAGCTGAGCGGGCAACGAAAGTTCGGGGGCGCGGCGGACATCACGCAGCAGATCGGGGACTTCCTCGGCCGTCACGCCAAGCATCAGCGGCAAGACCGAAGCGACGGCAGGAACACAGTGCGAATCGCAATCGACGTTACTGATATCGTAAAGTTGCGGGCTGGGGGGCACGCGGAGGATGACTTCGTCAAATTCGGGACTGCGTTGAAAGCGTGCTGCGGCGTCTTCTACTTTTTCAGCGGTGCCGCAAATCAATAGTTTTTTGAGGCCTCCGCCGTCGATCCCCAAATGGCGATGACAGAATCGTTGCAGGCGTGAAATATGGCCATCCAACGTGGCTTGTAGGGCTTCGACCGTTTTGGCCGTAGCCGGACGGTAATCCAGAATCAGCCTCCCTTCGTGAATGATCCCCACATTCCAGCGAGTTCCTGTGCCGTCGGCGATCAGTAATGGATGCGCGGAATCGGTACTGGTGTACCCGATCAACCGTGCCATGCTGATCAGCGAGGGTTCCGCCCACGCGACCTCGATATCGCTCTCTCGCAACGTGTCGTAAATCATTCGCATCACCGATTGATTGGCGACGCTGGTGGCGGCGTAATCCGATTGACCATCGATGCGAGTCCGCAGCAATCCGGTGACTTTCTCGCCCGGTCCCAATTGCAGGTAGCGAGGCACCCGATGCTGCAGTGTCGACAATTCGTGGTCGACCGTCTCGGGGGTCCCTAGCGTGATTCGGTTGACACAAATGTCACCATCCAACGACAAACAAACCGTTCCTCGACGCATGTCGTGACGGTCCACCAGCGTTGCGATTGCAGCGGCGAAGGCCGAAGCATGCGATGCGGTTAACCATCCGTTGGCGATGGGGCAGCCAATGGCATCAATTTCCAGCCGATACCGTTCCCCATCAATCGGAGTGGCGATCGCGACCTGAACCATTCGGTTTTCAATCCACAAACCAAAAAGCTTGCCGCGTTCATTGTCGTTGTTTTGTTTCGATGACCGAGATGTCATTGCAGGAAAGCCTCCTGCATGAAGCGTAGGTTGTCGTTAACACAACGAAATCAAAAATTTGTTTGCAAGCATCTCCACTTTAACGGTGGTTCGGATCGTGCCGCATTGGCGAGATGTAGTGATGGTAAGGGGCGGCTTCTGCCGAATGTAATACTGGTCTGCAGCAACCACGACGATCGTTTCCAAGCAGGTCATTTCCGTCCAGTCCGCAATCACTCCGTCCGTCATCGCCCAACCCGTCATCGCCATGCTCGATACACCGGTCGCCTTTATCGTATTCAACCGTCCTGCGCAGACGCGGCAATCGTTTGAGGCCATTCGAAAGGCTCGTCCGAAGAACTTGTTCATCATCAGCGATGGTCCCCGACGTGAGCGAAAGGGTGAGGCTGAATTGGTGGCCCAGTCGCGGCAAATTGCAGAAAACGTTGATTGGCCTTGCGAAATAACACGTATCTATTCGGACACCAATTTGGGCTGCGCCCAACGCGTTAGCAGTGGGATCACGGCGGTGTTTCAGCAGGCAGAACAAGCGATCATCTTGGAAGACGACTGCGTCCCCAACCAAACCTTCTTTCGCTTTTGCCACGAACTGCTCGATCGCTATCAAGATGACACACGTGTAATGGCGATCAGCGGCGACAATTTTCAAGCCGGGCACGACCCGGCGGATTCATATTACTTCTCGAAATACTTGCACTGTTGGGGCTGGGCCACGTGGCGCCGGGCCTGGCAGCATTACGCAGGGACTCTCGATGCATGGCCCGATTTTCGCGACCGCGATGGTTTGCAGACGTTTTGTCACTCGTTGAGCGAACGAGATTATTGGACGCGAACTTTCAATCGCGTTCACGCGGGAGAAATCGACACCTGGGATTTCACTTGGTTGTTGGCCTGTTGGATGAACCATGGCTTGAGCGTTTTACCGACAAAGAACTTGGTGTCGAATATTGGTTTCGGCGAAGACGCGACTCACACGTCCCACTCGAGTCCGTTTGAGAATTTACCAACGTATGAATTCCAAACGCTCGAGCATCCGAAATCTGTTTGCCGATCGGTCGAAAAAGATTTGGCAACGGATCGGATGATGTTTAGTCGCGGTAAACTACGGTTTCGTCACGTCGTGCAGTTCGCCCGCCAATACAATCCGCTCGTTCGCCGCGCGGCATAACGAGGCGGCATTACGATCCGTGGTGACGGATCTTGCCATCCACCATGACCTGCCGCCGACGATGACCTGTTGCCGGCAGTTTTTCACTTGCAGTGCTTTGCCGATTGGCTGTGTGCCTAAACACAGGGCTGTGTGCCTAAACACAGGGCTGTGCTTGAACACAGGGCGTCGCACTCAGGCGACGTGGCGGAGTGAGTGATTGAACTGATCGAGCCGGTCCAACATATCAAATTCGTTGTTATGGACGGTCAATTCGGTCACGCCCATCCTGTTGAAATCGATATAGTTACCGTGCAGCTGCTCACCCCCGTAACGATGCAGCAGCATCATTTGTCCGGGGAATAGAGCGTTCAGGTAGGCGGCACCACCCTGGACTGCGATCCGGTGCTGTGATTGCGAAAGCAAACACAACTGGAATTCGTTAAACGACAGATGCTGATAATCCTCGTACAGATCTTCGCCGAGTATCACACCTTGTTCACGCAGTCGTTCTTTCTCATTTAAATTCCCCACAGGCATGTGGTCGTGCACAATGTGCGACGTGGGACGAAGGTAGACGAGGCTAAACCGATCTTGGGTCTTCTGCACGACGCGGTCCAAGAACGCAGTGGACAAAAAGTTGATCGGCGGATGATCCCACTCGACGTTGTATTTGTTAAAGATCAACAACAGCGGTTTGGGAAAATGCAAGTCGATTTTGTTGCCGTAATGTGCTGCAAAGTTGGGCGGATCCCAACGGTTTGCATCGGGGCTCTCGTGAGGCCGTTGATCGATCGAATCGAGGTGCTTTACGAACTGGCGTCGATCGTAGACCTCGCGATGATCGGGCGAGAAGAAATAGAAACACTTTGTCCCACTACAGCTGACCGTTCGCTGCAGGCATCCGACTTTTGCGAGATGGTAGGCGTAGGGAACGTGGTAAAACATTTCATAACCAAACTCACAGCCTTGGCTATCCACGATCGAACTCGGGTACGGACCGATCGGCCGAACATTGGGTCTGCCTTGCAACCGATGCTTTAACGCCGCCAGCCGATTGGACCAAGAAAGCTTTGGATTGATGTCGCTATGGCATGCCAGCCGAGGATTTTGATTACGCTGCATTTTGCTTCTCCGCAAGTTCTCGCTTCGCATAACGTCGCTCCCGCCATTTTGCTTTCAACGCTCGGCGAAACGAGCGGATTTGGAATGCGAGGGAAGGGGGTTCGTTATCGATAATCCAAGTAGCCCGTTCGACCTTTAGAAAGCGAGAGTGCTTTTCGCAGAAATCGTAAACGGGTTTGCGAATGGCACATTCACCTTGTTCATTGGTCCAGCACCAATCGTCGCCGGTCATAATGGCATTGGGGAACAGTTCATGGCAAAGTTCGATTTCACTGCCGACCTTGTCCGAGTCCAAGTAAATAAGGTCGGGCTTTAGACCCATTGCCGACAGCTCGTAGAGGATCGCGGGCGAGTATTCTTTGACAGGAATCACGCGGTCTTGGTTGTCCCACAAGTTGGTGAGGAAGGTTTGATAGAATCCGTTCTCACGTCCCAGCTGATTTGCAACCATTTCGCTTTGGTTGTTTTCAATCGCGTAAGTCTTCAGATCCCAGGATGCAGGCCAAGGGTCGACCGCCACCACATTGACGGTCGATGATGCGGCCAACCAATCACGGATCGATCCTCCGAGAAACGAGCCAATTTCTAAGATCAGGCTGACGTTGTTGCGGCGGATCTTTTCCGTGACCATCCAGCGACCACCGCCATCCATGCTCCAATGAATCGGATCAAAATC
>NZ_JBFHFD010000032.1:0-29367 GCF_041583735.1 Novipirellula sp. | reverse complement strand
GCCTACTACCCTTCGCCCGACGAATGCCTCGAAGAGATCAGCATGGCTCGAGCGGAGTGTTTGTCAGCCGCGAACAGCGGACAGGTCGATCACGCGCTGTTCTGGTTGCCGGTCTGGGAAGATTGGAGTCGCCGAATGGAGGTCGGCACGTTCATTCGCACCGGCCAAGTTCGACCCTACCAGCGGATGCAGGGCTATTTGATCCGAAAAAAGCTGGAGTTACTTGAACATGAACTTGAGCACGACCCGTTTGAACCGGATGAAACCCAACGGGTTGTGAGGGATATTTTGGGTACCAATTTCCGCTGGGCTCACTCATTTCGGCCAAATCACTGACAATCGATATGCAACGCGATTACAATCGTGGGCGGTCGGACCGGATTGATAGCCCCTTTTGCGGATCATCCGATTCATGTTGATTGTTAGAAAAGACTCTTTGCGCGGCTTTACGCTGATCGAATTACTGGTGGTCATTGGGATCGTTGGTGTTCTGGTCGCGTTGTTGCTGCCTGCTGTTCAGTCGGCTCGCGAAGCGGCACGCAGTACCGATTGCAAGAACCGTATTCGCCAACTTGCTCTGGCGACGCATCTGCACCACGACGCCGTCGGCTACTTTCCGCCGGCCCGTTACGAATCACGTCCCGACGCCGCACCGGCCGACCAGTGCGGACTGGAAACCCCGACGTGGCTGGCTCGTGTGATGCCGTACATCGAACAGGTTTCGCTTGGAGGCCAGTGGGATTTTTCAACGCCTTGGCATCAACATCCCGAGAACGTTCGCACGGTCGTTCCCGACATCTTCCTTTGTCCGTCTCGCCGATCCGGCACGCGACCGATCGGCACACGAAACTTGCGAACCACGGTCACCGGTGAAGGCGGACGTTTGCCATGCGGTTGCCCGATCCCGCCGCGTCCGGTCGATGTGACGCTCGATGTCGAAGGAGCGCTCAGCGATTACGCCGGCAACCACGGTGACCTGACGCCCGGAGCGACGGGAGCACCAACCGATTTCTATTTTGGCGGCAATGGAACCGGGGTGATTATCAGCGTTCGCCCCGATTGCAAGAATGGCCAAGCGATCGGGCCATCGGATCGAGTTCGCATGGCGTCGGTCAGCGACGGAACGTCCAACACGTTCCTGTTCGGTGAAAAGTTTGTGCCCTTCAATGGACTGGCACAGTTCCCTGAGGACTCGCCTGCCTACGACGGCGACCATCTTCCCGCGTCATGTCGCTTGGCCGGCCCCGGCTTGCGATTGGCCAATGGACCCAGTGATGTTCTGGCCGACATGTTTTCGTTCGGCAGTTGGCATCCCGCAGGCGTTCACTTCGCGTTGGTCGACGGCAGCGTTCGGCTGTTCTCGCCCGATACCGACACCAAGCTACTCGGATCGCTGGCTAACCGCGGCGACGCCCGTATTGTGGAGCTAGAAAATTGAACTGCACGCGTGTTCGATCCATCGGGTTTGCGAGCCTCGCCCTTTTCAGCTTGCTGTTGACTGGTTGTGGCAGTTCGAGTGGTTCGTACCAAGGCACTGTCCAGTTCGATGATGGCAGTCCCGTGCAATCCGGCAGCGTTGAATTTCGATCGCTCGCCGACGGAAGTCGCTACGCCAGTCGCATCGCCACCGACGGCAGTTTCTCGCTTGCGGACCAAGAGGGCAGACTCGGTTGTCCGCCCGGCGATTACGAAGTCGTCGTGGTGCAAATCGTCTTGACCGAAGACCTCGCCGCCGAAGCCCACGAGCATGGCCGAACCGTCCCCCGCCGCTTTGCCGACTACTACACCAGCGGGCTGCGAGTGACCAACGATGCCGATTCCACTTCTCCGCTGCGGATCACGCTCCAGCCATCCAGCCAATCGGCGGATTGAGCAAACACAGACAACACGTTCCAGCTGCGTCCGTCACTTTTTTCTGCATGTACAGCCTACTTTTGCTCGGAGGCCACATTTTGCAACCGGTCGATCCCAATGGGAGGCCAGATCTACTAGGAACGCCTCGGGCGATCAAAAGCCGCCCGCTGCCGTTGTTGTGGACCGGATGGGGGCGGCTGCGGGGGGCCGACCGAAAGAACCGCCAGTCCGCGAAGAGACAGGTTTTTGCTTGCACTTCAATCCGTCAACAAAAAAAACGGCGTCTAAAAATTTTTCCAAACGCCGGCTTTCAAATTTTGTCGTGGATGTCAAGCAAGCTGTCTGTCCCGGCCACGGAAGTCTTGCGAACGTCGTTAGCTAACCGAACCATCCTGACAACACCTCGCGAATCGTTGTTGTATCTTCCGCCTGCCAGTTTGCACCAAGTTGCTGGACTACGGGGAGAGGGGTGTTGGCAAAGTGATCCTGCCAGTATCGTGCGGCGATGCGAAACGCTTCGGTTTCGATGATCGCGGCGACAACCTCACTTGCACGATCGCGTTCGTCCATCGTCATCATGGCGACGACTCGGTAAACATCCTGAGCGTGTTTTGCCGCCTGCGCTCGACTGAATTCTCGTCGCTCTTCATCGAGTTGTGGATCTTGAGATTTTGCCCAACGATCACGGGTCGCTGTCAGCTTCATCACGCTCCAAGTGACCGGGTTGGGGACATGCAGGTAGGTATCATCGATTGCAAATTGGAACGGATGCAGTTCCGAACCGACCGCTTCTGGATTGGTTCGGCCATGAACACCTTGATCACCCAGTGATGGCTTGTGTTTGACGCGTTTGTCCGTGGCCGTAATTCCAGCATCGCCCCGATCTGGTCGCTGAGCATGCATTTCTACGATGATCGATTGGTTGCCTTGTAGACGCTTGATGAACTTCCATCGTCGCTCATGTGGACGATCGCTTGCCACGAAACCGTTCCTATTCAAGGCAGTGATGACTGACTGTTGATGAGCGGCATCTTTGATTAGATCAAGCCCGAGCACTAAGTCGACGTCTTTCGTCACTCGCGGAGTCGCATCCCGCCAGTTTCGTATCGGCACGACCGTGCGCGACGAAGAACCTTCGGTGAGCCATCTCTGCTTAAGGAACAGTCCGTACCCGCCGGCGACAAGAATGCCGGTTGACGAAGCGGTACCAAGGTCATGCCAAAGCGGTGAAAAGTGCGGCCACAAAAGATCGTCCATGCTGCTCGTTACGCCTGCGATTGGTTGATGATTGCTTGATACAAATCTTGGGCGGTCTCACGTTGGCGAGCATCGCCGTCATTGAGTTCGAGCCAGGTCTGTATTCGACTGGCATATCGAATACCTTCATTGTCTCGCTCGTTGGCAAAAAAGTATTCGTCGTCTTTGGTTTCATACAGTACGATATCAGCGAAACTAGGGACGCTCTCAGGAGTTAACGATAGCAGTGATTCGGCAAGCTTCAAATTGCTCACTGCCACTTTCAATGGTCCGCCTTGGGCGATCGTGCAATAGCGTGTCGCTGAGGACTCGCCGGTAAGTGACCAAGCCAAGTTCTCAGAATTTGACAGTTCGCTCAGCTTCGGCTTTCCTGCATGGCTTCGATAGCTGCGCTGTCGGCGGGGCGGATTACGACGCCAATGCTTGCCCAGGTGATCTAGCATTCGAATAGGATCGGTGAGCTTGATCGTGTTTCCGTTTTTGATCACAAGCATTTCTTCAACGAAGGTAGCGATCGCTTTGGAGACCTGTGATATCGAAAGGCCTTTCAACTGAGCCTGCTTTTTGATCGCTTCGGTCAAATCGCTCAGAGTGTTCCATTGAGGTTTGCAGATCAGCATCCGGGCGACAAACGCCGAACGACCACGATAAGGATTGGCGACCGGTCGCGAGTCGGGATAGAGATTCGAATGGCCTGTACGCACTACACACATGCGGTTCGGGACATAGACAATGCCATTTCCACACAAGTCGATTCCGCTAACAGCTAGATCCTCGAGTTCGACCAATCGATCCGGCGACAGGTACGGGAGAAAGATCAACGGATGACATTCCAAACGCCGCGCATTGTTGGACGCTTGCTCAATAGCTTTCCTGAAGGCATCCGGCGTAGATCGCGTTTTGCATTCCACAGAGAATTTCTCGGTGGCATCTTCTGCGGCAAACGAGACTTCGATCAGTGCATCGATAGCTTGATCGTAGTGCGGAATCGCGTTTCGAATGACGAGCGGCGGCAGCAATAGCTCACCCGGACGTAGCCTATCGAGCATGAACTGCTCATCAATTCTCGTATTTTCTTCCATTTTCTCGCTTGGGAAAACCGCATTCATTACGAAAATGTAGCTTGTTTTCTAAAATAATCAAGTTTTCCCGCGTGGGAAAAGTCGGTTTCCTTGACAATGCGTCGGGTTTCAATGTCCCCACTGGGCACGCTGAATGCGGTTGGCGGCCTGCAAGCTGCTCGGTCTATGTGGCTGGATTGGGAATCAGCAACACTCTGGCCGTCAACCGACCTGCGATCCACCGAGAGCCCGATTCGTGACGAGTGCAATGCCGTCTTCGAGCAAGTGGACATGCGAAACTACGATCCGTTGATGTCTGTCACGATCGTTGCCACAGCACGTTGCAGCAGCACTCTCTTCCGCAGGGCGAATGTGTCTTTGGATTGACTCGAATGAATTGCCTTCAAACCAATTTATAAAATCGGCGTATCAAGCTGGCTTCTGCTTGGTGTTCGCAATCTGCCCTGCCGGCACTGCAATGGCGGTTTGGTCTTGATACTCAGTGCCCAGTTCCAAGAGGTGGTAACCGAGCCGTTCGCGATGGGTTGAACGCTCGCCCTCAGCTTCGTCAGTTTCGCGATCGGGCGGCGAGAAATGAATCCTTGAATTGCAGGTAGCGTTATGCTACCATGGAAGGCAAGGAGCAAAACGATGGGACAACCTGTCAAACTTTCTGATGAGCTGGTGTGTGACGCACGCGCGACCGCGGAGCTTTCACAACGCAGCATTGCCGGCCAAATTGAATTTTGGGCTGCGCTTGGGAAATCGCTTGAGCCGCTGCTGCGAGGCGATCGGGCGCTGGCACTTCGACAAGCCGGCGCGGTGCGTCCGTTGTCCGAAGCGATCGCGGAAGTGGACTCGCCAGCGGGCCGGCAACGCGTGAGCGACTATTTGCAATCTCGACCGTACCCGCACTACGAACCGGTTTCCGATCGCCCCGGTTTACTTCGCAAGACGAACGAGGACGGCACGGAAACGATTGGCCGATTCGTCAATCGAGTCTTCGAGTCTGCTGACGAGTGACGATGGATTTTGGCTTTCTCGAAAAGCGTCCAATCGTGATTGCGATCGCCGGTTCCAACGGTGCCGGCAAGTCGACGTTCTTTGAAGCTCAATTGGCCGACAGTGGTTTGCGATTCGTGAACGCCGATGAGATCGCTCGCGAATTGAACATCCCAGCGTACGAGGCTGCGGAAGCGACCAGTGCTATTCGATTCGCTTTGATTGCGCGTCGCGAGAGCTTTGTTTTCGAGACCGTGTTATCGGACCCGGTCGGCGAAAAGGTTAAGCAGTTGGCTCAGTATGGGGTCAGCGGCTATGAGGTCGTGATGATCTTCATTCGGATTAATGATGCCGCGACTTCGATCCAGCGAGTGTCGATGCGAGCCAGCCAAGGCGGACACGATGTCCCCGACGAGAAGCTGCAGGCAAGATTCGCTCGCACGCAAGCAAACCTCACCCTGGGGATCGAAAGATTGCCACATGTGCTCATCTTTGACAACTCGGACTTGAGTCACCCGTACCGGTTCGCTGAGCGGTATCAAAACGGCCAACGCGTCGAGATCCCCTGAGACCCATGGTCGGATTGAATAAAACTCAGGCCGAGTAAACTTGTCAGCGACACATGGCACGATGGCCACGTTTTCCCGATAGCACTCTGGGACTTCATAACCTGGAGGTCTGCATCGTACAGAGACAACCGAGACCTTTGCCCGAGATCGGCCCAGCGATCGCCAGCGCCGGCGGCCGGATAGTACTTTTCCAGAGACACCCGGAGAGATCTCTGGCGGGCCAGCGAGGACGTAAGTCCTTGCCCAGGCCGCGGTAAAGCACGAAAAAAGCCGACGTGTGGAAAATTCCCTACGTCGGCTTTTAAGGTTGTTGGTGGATGACAGGCAAGATGCCTATCCCACTTAAGTTGCGGGAGCCGGATTCGAACCGACGACCTCGAGGTTATGAGCCTCGCGAGCTACCGGGCTGCTCCATCCCGCGGTGAAGTTTTCGAGTGAGTGACTTGCGTCTCCCATCGATGTGCAGACTATATGGGAATCCTCGGCAGAGTGTCAACAGGCTGCACATCCCATTTTTAACATTTCTTAACTTGCCCTCCGCCAAAGCCTTTCTCGATCCGCCGCAACCGGAAAAATCGTTATCAGTCGGGGCACTTGTAACGATGATTTCCCCCTGCCAACGCAATTCGCGTCCGTTTCCTGGTTCCGTCGTTCGCATTTTTTTAACTCACACCCTATTCTATGTAGAAGCCTGTTCGTCATGCAAACTTTTCTCTCGCTGTTCGGTTTTTGATGTCGCAAGCGGATTCCCAATCCGATTTGATCCACCCCGATGTGGCTCCCTCACCTCTGGGGGGAACCTCGCACGAGTCGGGTTCCGTTCCCCCTCCGCCACTGCAACCGTCCGCAACCCCAACTCACCCCGCTTCTCATAACACGGCTCCCCAAAGCCGAACTCCCCAAATAAACCGGGGCACTGAAAAACCGAATGGCGATCCGGCAAAAACGGCCCCGCCTTCACGTCCCGCGGTTCCGCCTAGCTCGAGCCCCCCTATTCCTCCGCCGCCGCCGCCCCGCGCGACGCTGCCTCCGCTGCGATCTGCATCGGGGCAAAACGAAGCCACGCTCGGCCCCCACCCGGCAACTCAACCCGCTGCCGTCGTCGCCAGCGGGATCGGTTCGGCCAAATCGCTGCGCTGGCGAGACGAATTGCCTAAGTTCAGCAAAAGCAAAGCGAAGCCCGACGCGGCGTCTGCTGGAACCAGACGGGCCGGAACCGAGCAGGCCAGAACCGAGCAGGCCAGAACCGAGCAGGCCAGCGCCGAGAGCGACGAGCAAGACGGTCCGTCGACCGAAGAAAAAATCGTCAAAGGGGCTCCGCCTTGGTTGATCAGCACCGTCATCCACTTGGTGTTGTTGTTGGCGCTGGCGCTGATCTCGACCCCAGCGGGCGATGCGATCAGTCGCGTGCTGCTGGAAATCGGTCAGAGCGAAACAAAGGAAGAAGTCAACTTTACTGAATTCGTCGTCGACCCCAGTGAAGTGCTGGTGGATGCATCGGATATCGAGACCGATCAAGAAGTGATGGTCGATATTCCGTCAATCTTTGAAGACGCTAATGACTCGGTGGTCTCGGAAGTGGCGATGTCGGACATCGGCTTCGGACCGGAAATCGAGATCGCGCGTCCGATGTTCAACGGACGATCTGGGGCAATGAAGTCGACGCTGTTGGCGCTCTATGGCGGTACCACCGAGACACAACATGCCGTCGAAATGGGATTGGAATGGCTCAGCCGCAATCAGGGCACCGATGGTGGATGGAGTAAACGAGGTCCGTACTCCGATGGTGGTGTGGTGGAAAACCGAACCGCCGCCACGGCGATGGCTCTGCTGGCGTTCCTCGGCGACGGCAACACCCACACCAAGGGCAAGTACGCCGAGCACGTGGACAAGGGGGTCAAGTATTTGGTCAAACAGCAAACGCGAAGCGGTTTCATGGCCAAAGACGCTCGTGGCCACGAACAAGCCTACGCGCAAGCCCAAGCGACCATCGTGCTATGTGAATTGTATGGCATGACCAAAGATTCGTGGCTCCGCGACAAGGCCCAAGCCGCAATCCAGTACGCTCAAGACGCTCAGGGGGAGCAAGGCGGTTGGCGTTATTACCCCAAGTCGGATTCGGACACGTCGATCACAGGATGGTTCGTGATGGCGTTGGAAAGCGGTTCATCGGCGGGGTTAGAAGTTGACCGCAGCGTGTTGTACAACGTCGAAGGCTATTTGGATCTGGCCCAAGCCAGTGGCGGAGCCCAGTACGGCTACCAACCTCGTAGCCGCCCCAGTCCTCCGATGACAGCAGAAGGTTTGCTGTGCCGCCAATACCTTGGTTGGCCGCGAAACCATCCACCCATGGTCCAGGGCATCGACGCGTTGTGGGAGGTCGCTCCCTTCGACTACAACGATCGCGATAGCTATTACTGGTACTATGCGACTCAGTTATTGCACCACTACGGCGGTGAGCCGTGGCAACGTTGGAACGAGAAAATGCGAGTGCAATTGCCCGCCAAACAAGAGACTCGCGGACGCGAACGTGGCAGTTGGGATCCGCAAGGCGACCGCTGGGGGGATCACGGCCGCTTGTATTCAACCTGTTTGTCGCTGTTCTGTTTAGAAGTTTACTACCGCCACATGCCGCTGTATGCTGGCCACGCGGTCGAGTAACCAATGTCGCTGATCGCTCCGCGATCTTGGCGTGTAGCGAATCTTGCTGCGTGAACGAACCCCAAAGTCAACCCCGTCGGTAGCGCCCGCGGCGCGAGCCGTCCGGTTACGGCGAGTAAAGCGTTCGAAATAGACCGGGCGGCTTGCCCCGCACCGCTACAAAACGACGCCGCGTCGCGATGGAAGACGCTGTCGATTATTGGACACGCATGAATTTACAGGCGGCGTTGCTGACATTGGCCGGAAAATCGTTTCGCGAAGTGATCAGCATTGACGGCGACTGGGGCACCGATTCGATGTAGGCTGACAGAGACTCGTCGGCTTGCTGGGTGCTGGTGCGATGGGCCATGGCGAGTCGGATCAGCATCGTTTCGAGGTCGCTCGCGGATTTACGAGAGAGCTGCGAGTTGTCCAGAGGATCATGTGACTCGCTGGTAATCATCAGCTGGACGCCGACATTGCGCTGCCAAAGTTCGGTCAGACAGGTGGCGGCTAGCGATAGCACACGCTCGATCGTCTCTTCGCGGTCTGCGTTCGCACCGTCGGACATCGGATCGCGGGGGGGCGATGTTTTGCTTGGCAATGCGGGGCTGGCAGGATCCGGGGCGACGGCGGTGTCGACCAAGATAAACGCCATGCGAACGCCGGGAGTCTGGAATTCTTGAACGATCGGTTTCCCGAGCCGAGCCCACGAGGAAAAATCCCAGCGTCGCACCGACATGCCGGTTTCGTATTCGCGGCTGCCCGAATAATCGTAGGCCTCGGCGGCCGCGATTCTGCGAATCCAACCTGACATGTCCGACAGCTTACCGCTGGAGGCTGCTTCGTCGGTCTGGCCCACCAATCGAGGCGTGATTGGAATCGTCGTCTGGCTGGGGATCCGTTTGGTGAACTCGAACAAGCAGAACGGAAACATCGATTTCACACACACATCGGGCAACGGATGCACGCCACGATGACGGAAGCGAATCGCGACGTCGGTCGAAGCCGTTTCACGAGGCGAGATCATTCCGATCGAGACGGCGCCGGACAGTACCTCGTAAGCTTGAGAAGCCTCGCTCGGTTGGTTTGCTGATCGTTTGCGAAAACGGCGAAACAAATCTTTGCGGCGTGATGCATCCAATCCCGCCGTCAATTGCAATGCGGGCAAATGACGTTGGTTCTTCAAATGGATTCGCAGGTTGAAAATCTGGCCCGCTTCGACACAGCGTGGCAGCGAGAAATCGACGTGCAAACGAGGCTGCATCAATTGGTTCACCAGCAAGCTGACGCCAAGCGTGGCAACACAGGCGGCAAACATGCCGACCCAGGGGTAACCCCACAAGATGTTCAGCGAAATGATGCCGATCAACAGCATCGAAATGGATGCGGGAGTCGCGGAGCGACGAATCGCAATCGCCGTTCGCAGCGGAAACACCAACACGGTGGCTAAGCCATGCAATATTCGTCGCCACCAAGGTCGCGTCCCCGCCGGAGGTGTCGGTAACAAGGGATCCGGCATCGCAGAAGTTTAGCTTTCGGGGGAAGAGATACAGGGATGGGACGCGATTCAGACTGGCACTTCGATGGACTTTAACAAATCAACGATGATCAGCGTGGTTTCTTCGGAGGTCGCGATGGCGTTGCGAGGCGAAACGCGATGCGAAAGGATGCTCGGTGCCAAGCTTTGGACATCGTCGGGCAGCACATAGTCACGTCCCAACAAAACCGCCTTTGCTTGGGCGGCTCGCATCAACATTTTCGATCCTCGCGGGCTAACCCCGACTCGCAGTCGCGTGTCGGTACGCGTCGCGGCGGCAATCTCGACGATATACGCCACTGCTTTGCGATCGACTTTGACTTTGCGGACAAATGATTGCAGTGCTGTCAATTCGTCGCCAGTCATGACGGGAGTCAATGCGGACGCCGGGTCCGATGCCGCTTGTTCAAGCAGCAATTCAATTTCGCTGTTGGTATCGGGATAATCCATCGACAATCGCATCAGGAAGCGGTCGAGTTGCGATTCCGGCAACGGGAACGTGCCTTCGAAACCGGACGGGTTTTGGGTGGCGATGACAATGAAGGGACGCTTCAGTACATACCGCTTGCCATCGACCGTGACCTGGGACTCCGCCATCGCTTCCAATAACGCACTCTGCGTGCGAGGTGAGGCGCGGTTAATTTCATCGGCGATCAACAGGTTGCTGAAAACCGGCCCTGCTCGAAATTCGAATGTTCCCGAGGACGGCCGGAAAACACTGCTACCGATGATGTCCGCCGGCAACAGGTCAGGCGTGCACTGGATGCGTTGGAACTCGAGGTCAATCAATCTCGCCAACGATTTGGCGAGCGTGGTTTTACCGACCCCAGGCACGTCTTCGAGCAGCACCGAGCCTTCGGCCAACATCGCGATCAAGACGGCGTCAATCACATTCGCTTTGCCACGAATCACCTCTTGCAGCGATGTCCGCACATGGTTGATTTTCGTGAGCAATTCCGCAGCGTTGATGGTCGGTTGGGAAAGCGGTGGCGATGACATTTCAGAAGCGGTTTCGTGCACGTGATGAGGGTCGGAGTGATGGGATGAAGAGTGAAGGGACACTGACGTTCTTTCGAAAACGATCCCCCGTCAAGCGTTTGGCTCAAGACCGTTCCGCTGCAATCTTGCTGACGCGTTGTGGCTCTCGTTTTTCCGGCCCGATGTTTTATCGGCGCTTGTTTTGTGAGGGCTTGTTTGTTGGACACTGCGTTGGGCTGCGGGGCGATATTTTTTCGAGAAGACGAGTACGATTTCGAAACGAGGAGGGGATGGATAAGTCGTTGGGAGTGAGAAATCTGATTCTCTGGACAATTGGCCAGAGAATCAATTGGCCGGAGAATCAATCGGCCAAACAATTGGATCGGGGGATGACGATCCGTTTTGCCTTCCGACGCAATTGTACCCGACCGGTCGCGCAGCGGGTGGCGTGGTAAGACAACAAAATGAGTTCGAGTTTCGCAGCGGACCCCCAGTGACCGCAAAATTACTCGCCCGCATTGTCGCAGCTACCATGGTGAAGTGCCTGGAAAAGGTAGCTATACTATGACAACCTACCTAGATCCCCTCCGAAAAATCGAGAGACGCCGCTGATGCGACATTCTATTTGCCAAAGAAGTTTTCGTTCCCCGCTGACTCGGCTGTCCCGGCTTAGCCTGGTGTCGTCGAGCCTTTGTTTTTTGAGCCTCGGTTTGCTCGGTGCGAATAGCGGGGCGGAACAAACCGTCCCCGCGGTAGCTCCATCGAACGAGGTCACATTGGGGGAGGGGACGTTGTTGACGGGAATCCCCGGCGAAGGCGATTTGACCGAGGCGGAGCTGAAGCTGTGGCTTGCAAAACCCGAGAATCATGCGGAATTGAAAATCAAGTTGCCGCTCGGACTTGATGCCGCCAGTGCGAATGTGTTCATTCCCGAAGACAATCCAATGACTCGGGCCAAGATCGAACTGGGGCGTCAATTGTATTTCGATCCTCGCTTGTCATCCGACAGCACCGTGTCGTGTTCATCTTGTCATGATCCCGACCAAGGTTACGCAGCGAATACACAGTTTGGTGTGGGCGTTCGCCAGCAAGAGGGGGGGCGGAACTCACCCGTCTCGTACAACCGAATTGTCAGCAAGGCTCAGTTTTGGGACGGCCGCGCCGCGACGCTCGAAGAACAAGCGGTAGGGCCGATCGCGAACCCGATCGAGATGGGCAATACTCACTCGGGATGTGTCGAATGCTTGTCCGGCATCGCCGGTTACAAGTTGCAGTTCGATGCAATTTTCGAGGATGGATTGAGCATCGACAACGTCGGCAAAGCAATTGCCTCGTTTGAACGTGCCATCGTTACCGGTCCCGCTCCCTACGACTACTATGCTCCGCTTGTCCGTTTCGAGGAAACGTTCGCGGATGATTTAGAGTATCTCGATGAAGAGCCTGAATTGAAAAAACAGTACGACGCACTGAAGAAAGCGGTTGCCGAGCATCCGATGAGTGAGTCGGCTAAACGAGGCATGAAGTTGACGTTCGGGAAAGCCAACTGTACGGCATGTCATGCCGGTGGCAACTTTACCGATGAACAGTACCACAATCTCGGGGTCGGAATGGCCGCCGAGAAGCCGGACCTTGGCCGATTTGAAATCAGCAAGGACGAGAAGGACCGAGGCGCATTCAAGACGCCGACGATGCGAAATGTCGCCGCGTCGCCTCCGTACATGCATGACGGAAGCCAGAAAACGCTCGAGGAAGTGGTTGAGTGGTACGACCGCGGCGGACATCCCAACCCATGGTTGAGCGACAAGGTCAAACCGTTGAAGTTGACCGAGCAGGAAAAGGCCGACTTAGTCGCATTCATGGTTGAAGGTTTGACAGGCAATTTCCCACCGATCCTGCAAACTCGCTTTCCCAAGTAACCCGTCCCGCGCCACCCGTAGCGAAGGTCGTCAAGACTTTCGGACTCGTTGCGTTTTTCAGCCGTGACGCGTCAGCGGCCGGGTTTTGCGAGTATTCCCCAGGGCCTCCCGGCCCGCGCCAATGGAAGCGGGTGACCGATGACAGGCTAGAAGCCTGTCTCACACGCCAGGCTGGAAGCCTGCGCTATGGGGGGCTGGCCTTGCAACCGGAATAACCGTCAAAGCTTTCCAGAATTGCTCAACCGGCACGATCGGAATTGTCGAAACAGTCACTAGGGTCGCTGTGCACTCAGCGGACTGATGATGATGATTCGTTCAATGTGTCGGAAGATAAGCAATGAAATTGCCGCGTACGATCCGCTGTTCCGCTCTCCGAATGGCATTCGGTGTAGCGTCGATTGCTAGCTTTTTGCTAGGAACGCCAGGGTTGCAGGCTCAAGTACGTACAAAAAAGCCGGATCGCGGCGTTTACGAACCGCCCACGGTGACCAAGTCCGCAGCCCAGTCGAATTCGCGACTGATTCCGGTGCCGGTCGAAGACGTTCACGGCAATGTCGTGGAATCGGGCGACCGTGATGCTCAGGCAGCGAATGCCCAGGAAGGTTCGCCAGCCACGGCACCTCAATTGCTATCACGTCGGGCGAAACTGCAGCAAGTCAGCCACAATAACGTCGTGCTGATGGACCCGACTCCACACGGCAGCGGCGAGCAAGAGATTATTGTGGAAAGCGACGCGTGGCCCGCGCCGATCGAAACCTGGTCCTCCGAGGGCGAAGAGTTTTACGAAGCGGGCCAGTATTACGAAGGCGGATACGGCGACGTCGGCTGCGGTGTTGAGAGCTGTGATTCGTACGGTTGTGACGGCTATGGATGCGACTCAATCGGTTGTAACCACTGTGGCCCTAGAAACTGGGCCAACGCCAGCTTGGTGTTTCGTCGTGATCGTTGGTTTGCCAATTTTGAATTGTTATTGATGTTCCGCAGCGGCGATTATCTGCCGCCGCTGTTCACCACCGCTCCCGCGACGGCCACCAACCCTGGCCGACTCGGGCAAGCCTCGACTCGCGTGTTGGCAGGCGGTGGCGAAGTGCTGAACGAGCTGACTGCTGGCGGTCGATTGACCGTGGGCACGTGGCTTGACGATTGTCATTCGCGAAGCATGGTGGTTCGCGGTTGGGGAACGGGCGAGGAGACCTATAACTTCAGTGCCGATCAATCGACGACCCCAGTCATCACACGCCCCTTTTTCAATGTCACCACGGGCCAAACGCCGAGCCAAGATACGCAAGTGGTTGCGACGCCTGGATTCACCAATTCAGGATTCGCAAACGTACATGCCTCAAGCAGCGTGTACGGAGCCGACCTTTCGATTCGACAACACGCTTATTCCCGCTATGGCGGCACCGTCGATCTTTTGTACGGGTACCAGTATATGCATCTGAGCGAAGATCTGGTCACCTCGAGCAGCTCGACCGCCGGTGAGGACAACCCCGCTCCGCTTGGCTCGGTCATCGCGATCCGAGATTCGTTTGACGCACAAAACGATTTCCACGGCGGACAGATTGGAATTGCAACACGCTACCGTGAAGGATGTTGGTCGTTCAACAGTTTGTTCAAAGTTGCCGCAGGAAATCTGCGACGCGAAGCCACTTTGGCAGGGCAAACCCAAACCAGCAATGGCCCGACATTCACGGATCCCAATGGTCTGCTGGTTCGCAGCACCAACGCAGGGAATCGAATCGACGATACATTCGCCTGGGTTCCCGAGATCGATCTATCGCTGGGATGGCGTTACTTCCCGAGGTTTGACGTGACGGTGGGGTATCACATCATCGCGATGACGGAAGCGTTGCAAGTTTCAGGGCTGATCGATGACCAATTGGCGTCCAACCTAGCGGATCCGGTTTCCGACCCGCTACGCCCGAGTTCCAAGATGGATTACAAGACGTTTTATGTGCACGGCATCCATTTTGGATTGCAGTACGTGTACTAAACCCATTCTTGGATGGTTGGCTTGATCACGATTTCCGGTACATGAGCTCGCGGTGGCAATTGGCAAATCGTGCCAATCAGCGCCGCGATGTCTTCGGGTTGCAGGATCGCGTCTTTGTGCTCTTGCGTAACCGCCACAGGCCGGTTGTCCAAAATCGGCGTGTTGACTTCGCCGGGATAGACGTTCGTCACTCGCACGCCTTCGTGGCGTACTTCGTTTGAAATGGCGGTGCCAAGGGCGGTCATTGCAAACTTGCTGGCACAGTAAGCCACGCCGCCGAGAGAGATCGCTCGTTTGCCAGCGATCGACGAGATGTTGATCACAACGCCGTCACGACGCTCACGCATTTGCGGAAGCACTTCGAGAATACAGCGGTAGGCACCCGAGGCATTGATTTGCATGACACGATCCCAGTCTTCGGGAATCATCGCGGCCATGGTGCGATTTTGAATATTGATCCCCGCACTATTCACCAAGATGTCAACCTCGCCCACTTGCTCACGGACAAAGGCAAAGAACGCGGTAATGCTGTTGGGATCCGCTACGTCGATCGCGTGAGTCCGAACGGGATGCTCGCTTTGAATCGATTTGGCCAGCGTCTCAAGCGGCTCGGTACGACGTCCGCCGACGACGACTTTGCAGCCAGCCATGGCCAATTCCCGTGCGATACCGGCGCCAATCCCCGTTCCGCCGCCTGTAATCGCAACGACTTTGCCTGCTAAATTTGACACGATGCCAATCCCAATGATGTTTGTTGTTTAATGATGCAAAACGTCACACCATCAAACCGAAAACGGTTCGCGGGTGTGAGCCAACATCTTAACAAACCCATGGGGATTTTACATGCCGCGTGGACGCTTCGATTAAGTCCCATTGAACGCGGATTTCACGCCGTTTGCGTCTGGCATGCGAGCCCGGGGATCGGGGTTACCGCATTAGCGATTGAAGTAATCGGGGACGGAGGGGGTTTCGGCAATTTGCTCGGCGGGGGTCGACGGCGAACCCATCACCGCATCCTTGCGGTCCATGATTTTAATCGGGGCCGCTTTGGCAACCTTGCCGGTACTCATGATGCTGCCACCGACACCGTTGTAGCCGACCGCCTTTTGACGTTGGTCGATAACCGAACCGCTGCGAAACGGTCCAACGCCAAGCACATACGTGTCATTGTTGTGGGTCAACGCGGTCGATTCTCCGCCCGCACCCAACGCGACCCCCGTTTTCGCGTCATAACAAACCAGCCCGATTTTGGCGGTTCCCATTTGAGTGTTCCGCGAAGCAAGCTTGATTTCAGGAAGCTCGATCGGCAATCCCGGCATGCCGAGCGCTGGGATCCCCACATAGCTCTCTTGCGTATCGGTTCCCACACCGCCACTGCGTGGTTCAAGCACGACGTCCGCTTGATCGAGTGCGGTCACCAAATGACCGCCTGATTCAAAGATTTTGTGACGAAGCGTGCCCATGAGGTAAGCCTTGTCGACGGAATCAAGATACTTTTCGTCGATGAAGACTTTGTAACCCGCCAGCTCGTTGAACTGTACGTTGGAGAACGCGCGGTCAATCGCAGCCGAAATTAAAATCTGTTCCGTGCCGGTTCGCGCCGTATTGGAGGTCTTCGTCGAAGCGCATCCAATCCCCAAGACGCTGGTGCTGCAGGTTAGTCCCGCTAGGACCGCGTTCTTCCAAGTCAATCGAGTGGGTTTGGTACTCATGCGTAAATCATCCATGTGAATTAAATCTTGCTAGCATTTCATCCGCTTACTGCTAGTCACTTGCCCGACAGGTTGGGTCATTAGGATTGTTCGGATTTCATAGCGGATTGTCGTTACTGAACACTAGACCATCATTGCATTTTGCCATTAATTCGCAGACTGCCTATTTTGCGTTTCTGGGAGGCGTCGAGCAAAAATGGATGAAATCGAGTCGTTTTCGGATTTTGTAAATGGGTTTTAGGGTACTTCGCCGACTCAGGGTAGTTAAGTTTGGTGAAATAGGTGAATTGGCCGGTTTGGCATCCTGCGGTTACCCGAATTTCCGGTGTATGCTTCTGTCATACGAAAAATGAGGGAAGGGTATAATAGGATCCGCGGCGAATTTGATTTTGGGCTCGCTGATTCTGAGCTCGCTGCACTTTTCGCGTCGTTGTGCGCATTGCCCCGTTCACAATGGCGATTGGAGGGTGCAGCGAGTCCAGCATCAGCGAGGCTAGCATCAGCGAGGCCACTCGCCGTAGCGAAACTCGCCGAGAGTTTCGGGGATCGCTAGCGTCATGGAACGATAGTCTTGCCGACTCGTTGATTAAGTGAGCTGCTCGCGGGTCAGCGGCCGGGGCCGACGCGCTACCCGGTGACGTACGGCCTTACTGCCCTACGGCCTCCGGGCTCACCGTTGCGATTTGCATTTGGATTGAATCAACAAGCCGTGGACGGCTTCCGCTACGGCAAAGGGTTTTTGCATTCCGCAGGCCGTCGAGTTGTTCGTCGCACGTCGAGCGTTGGTGGTAACCTAGGCGGCTCGGTTTTTTCGGTACACGCGAGCTTCGGCGATCCATCTCGCTACATTGGCTTGGTCCGGAGTCGGGCTGCTACGCAGGATCCGTTGGCCTGCTTTGGTGTCACAGTAACGGTCGATTTCGTCGCTCAGTTCATCCGCCACACGTTCGGCCAGCTCGGCGGGCGTTCGGCAGCCCACCGCGACCAGCAGTTGTGACTTGTAACCGCATAGTGATGCGATGTGGGTCACCAGCGTTGCTTGCGCCTGCCAGTCTTCGATCAATTCCGCGGTGATCCAGCGAGTGTCCAGTTGGGCTGCCATCTGCTTGGCATCACTCGCTAAAAATTGGCCGATGGTCGTGATGCCGATGGCGGCAAATCGTTTCGCGGTCTTGGGACCGATCGAAGGCGCATCGACGAGGTCTTGGGAATGCGATGACGTGTTTGGCGATGAAGAGACGGACGCTCGTGGCCGCGACGAAGCCACATCCGACGAATCTTCCACGCTTGGCAACGTTGACGAAGTTCTCGCAGCTGGTTTGTCGGCGACCGGTTCCATCACGCTCGCCCCGGACGCGGTCGTCGCGTTTGGCATGGGGCGTTCAGCGCGGACCGATCGGACTTCTTCGGGCAAGTTCGCTTTGACAGTCCCGGTGCGTTCGAATTCGGCAAACAGGGCTCGGACGGCTTGCTGTTCTTGTGCCGAGGCAATCTTTCGCACGACCCATCGCGACGGCATTTGGATGGCCGAGATGACCGTGGCCAAGTTCAACGAGACCTCCGGAAGTGGGCTATGGCAGGACTGCGCGACGCGTTCAAGAATGCGAGCCCAACCGGTGATCGCGATCCCAAACATGGTGACCAAGATATCGCGAGACTCGGCGTTCAGCCCTTCGGGTGGCTGCTTCACGCCTCGCTCGAGATCATAGATTTCGATGATTCGGTGGTAATGTTGGTGCGACTGGGTTGCTGCGGTGGTCACGGCCTCGGAGATCCAATCTTCGTGACGAGCGAGTTGAAAGTCGACACGAACCTCACCATCGCGGATTTGGCTGTAGATTTCCTCGTACGCCTGACAAACGCTCCATTCCATCGGCCGATGGACGACACCCTCACGTTCGCTCGAACCGGTATGCAGCGGCATGATCGGGTCGGTGAAGTAGTGGCTGAGCACCCCCAAGCTGTAGGCGGCGTCTTTGTATTGTTGATTTTGCAGCTGCTCGGTGGCGGTGGCGAGCCATTTTTTGCAGGCACGCGGAGCGCCGCCCCAATGGTTGTCGCCGACATGCAGCACGTGGTTTTTGAAGTCGCGAAACTTCGTGTCCGGATCCTTGGCACCGGTCAGGTAGGCGTTGTAATGCTGTAGCAGAAGATTCCCGAGCAGAATTCCCGAGGGGGTTTTCAGCATGGGGATTGCATCAAGCGCGAAATAGTGATGCGTGCTGCGGCAATGCGCCGCGCGAAGGATCGTCAACAGGAGCGACATTTCGTTCTCCAAAAAAAACAGGACGCTGCCGAATCAGGCGAGACGCGAGTCAAGGATGGCAAAATACAGGATCAACGCGAGCCGATTCGAGGAATCAATCCCCCAATGAATCGCAGATTGGCCCTGTTCGCGTCAAACGAGAATCGGCGGATTCTTTGTCGATCGAGGCCGAATGTCCGCGAATCGTTTCAGGAAATGAACGCCCGACCCAGGGTGCATTGGGCTGGCGTGCATGTGACCGAATATGAAGAAATCGCGTGGAGACGTGACGATTGCATGAAAATGTAGCGACAGAATGTTTGCCACCCCCGCTCCCCCTTGTTATCTAAATTCCGTTATGGGAACGTGGGCCGTTTTGTTTTAGGACGGTGCGGTCAGTGCATTTCGCTCGGTGATTCTGCTTGATGGTCGCTCAGCGATTAAACACTGAGCGAACGAATCTCATTGCGTATCGCCGTGGCGTCCTTGTGAAGTATTGCGAAAAACTCTTCGGGGCGTGCCGTGCGGTCATCTCGTCTGTTTTGGAAACTGTTCCTGATTTCGGTTGGCTTGAACTTGATGCTGGCCGTGGGGTTCCTGTTCATCGTGACCTCGTCGCAGCGAGAGGAAATCAATCGGCAAGTGGAGCAGCGGTTGTTTGACACCGCCATCGTTTTGCGTAGCCACGTAACGGACTTGGTCGCTGACGTGCTTGACAAAGAGGGCGACGAAGAATCGGTGACCCAGGCTAAAGCAGAATTGCAAGCATTGATTGTGCAATTAGCAACCGAGACTCAGATGCGTCTGACGATCACGGACGACGAAGGCGTTGTCTTGGCCGAATCCGAGCGAGATCCAAAGACGGTACTGAATCATGCGAACCGTCCTGAGTTGCGGGCGGCCAGCAAAACCGGCAAAGGGGTGGCGACCCGCGAGAGTCCAACGGTTCATCTGGATATGTATTATCTCGCTCTAAAAATGCAATCGCCCAAGGGAAGATCGGCTTTTGTGCGAGTCGCGGTCGAGCTGGATACGATCAACGAGCGTGTGGATACCGTTCGCCGCTCGTTGTGGCTGCTCGCACTGTTGTTTGGCGCAATCGCAACGGCGCTGACCTACGCGATCGTAGGCCGCATCATCAATCCTTTGGCTCAACTTACCGAGCGCGCCCAGGCAATCGCTAGCGGGATGGATCAAGCACCGGTGCAGGTTCGCAGCCACGACGAGGTTGGCTTGTTGGCCGAAGCATTCAACCAAATGCAGTCCGAACTGGGGTGGCGATTTCGGCAATTGCGTGAGAAGAACGAGCAGATGTCGACGGTACTCAGCAGCATGGACGAGGGCATCATCGCCATCGACATGGACGAGCGAATCGTGTTGGCCAATGACGCCAGTAAGACGCTGCTTAATTTTGCCACCGCCAACGAGGTCGGCCGTCCTTTGCTCGAGGCGGTTCGCAGTCGGCCGCTGTACGAGTTGGTGCAAAAGTGTTTGGAAACCGGTGGACCCGAACAAACCGAATTCGAATCGATCTGTCAAGTTCGGCGAGACTTGGCAGTGCGGGCAACGTGTTTACCAGGCGATCCTGCCAACGGCGTCGTGATGGTGTTGCACAACATCACCGAGCTGAGACGGCTCGAGAATCTACGCCAGGAATTTGTTGCCAATGTCTCTCATGAATTAAAAACACCACTCGCGTCAATCAAGGCGTATGCGGAAACACTTCGTCTAGGAGCGATGAGCGATCCCGAGAACAACTTGAAATTCGTTGATCGGATCGAGGAACAGGCCGAGCGTTTGCATCAGCTGATTCTTGACATGCTGCAAATCGCACGCGTCGAATCGGGCGAAGAAGCGTTCGAGATCACCGATGTGTCGGTGAACAAAGTCGTCGACACCTGTTTCAATCACAACACCGATGCGGCGCAGCGAAAGGAGATTCAATTGGTGGTCGAGCCACCGCCATCTCCGATACTTGTGTACGCTGACGAAGATGGCTTGACGACGATCCTGGATAATTTGATCGGCAACGCAATCAAGTATACGCCCGAAAAGGGACGTGTGACCGTGCGTTGGTGGCAAGAGCAAGATCAGATGTTACTCGAGGTTCAAGATACTGGCATCGGGATTGCACCGGAGCATCACACACGCGTGTTCGAGCGGTTCTATCGAGCCGACAAAGCACGCTCACGCGAATTGGGTGGCACCGGATTGGGGCTTTCGATCGTCAAGCACCTCTGCCAAGCGTTTGGCGGGTCAGTGAAGTTGTGCAGCAAGCCGGGCGAAGGCAGCACGTTCCAGGTCCGCTTGCCACTCAGCTAGGCGTGCCAAGCTCGCGTGATTACGCTTGATTGCCAACGCGTCACGGTTTAAGTTAATACCGACTTGAGGCAATCGAACGCGGCGACTGGGGGTTGGGCGAGAATCGCTCGAATCGTGGCCGAACGCATTGCTAGAGACGCATTGCTAAAAACGCATTGCTAAAAAGATGACCCCCGCGTTCCCCCGCAGGGATCACGCTTTCCAGCTTGATACCACTGCTAGGAAGTTCACGCGGGTGAGAATCCGTTAAAAAACAGCGTGTTTTGGGTTGTTTTTTACTTAGCCAACGCAGCGGACCTGGCGTACATATCGAGCCCGCAGCAACGCCACTTCGAAACTGTCTTCATAATCGCGCCGCCTTTAAGCGATCTTAACGCAATCTTAACATTCGGACTCTAGGATCTCGGCTGTTCGAGTCGCTCACGACTCGTTTGCTCGCTATAAATCCTGGAGAAGGTAAATGATTTGGTTGAAACCGTTTCGTAGTGGCACCCTGTTGCTTGGCGAAACTTTGGCGGCAGGGGTGGTTTGTTTGGCAATGGTCGGTTGTGGGCCTGCTTCGACCAGCCCATCCGAATCGACTTCCGACATTGCGTTTGACGACTTGGCAACAAGCGAGCTCGCCGATATCGAAGGTGCCGTGGAAATTGATGGATCGAGCACTGTGGCTCCGATTAGTGAAGCCGCGGCCGAAGCGTTTGGTAAAAACTTCAAGAACGTCAAGGTGACGGTGGCCATTTCGGGAACCGGAGGCGGTTTCGAACGGTTCACCAACGGCGAGATTGATATCTCCGATGCATCGCGTCCGATCAAAGATTCGGAATTCAAAGTTTGTAAAGAAAAAGGCGTTTCGTTTGTCGAATTGCCTATCGCGTACGACGGATTGTCGATTGTGATCAACAAAGAAAACGACTTTGTTAAACAGTTGACGGTTGATGAATTGAAGAAGATTTTTCTACGCGAAGGCGGTGCAAAGACTTGGAAGGATGTGAATCCCGAGTGGCCCGAGTTGCCGATCAAAATCTATGCTCCAGGAACCGATTCAGGCACGTTCGACTACTTCTTCGGGGACGTGGTCGCCAAGGATGATGAACATGAACATCCTCGTGACGACATGTCGGTTAGCGAAGACGACAACGTGTTGGTCACGGGGGTGGCTGGCGAAAAGGGAGCAATTGGGTTCTTCGGCGCTTCGTATTACTTTGCCAACGTTGACAAGATCAAAGCTGTCAAAATTGTCGATCCCAATACCGGCAAAGCGGTCGCACCGACACCGGAAACGATCGAAAATGGAGAGTACGCTCCGTTCAGCCGTCCACTTTTCATCTATGTCAAAACCGACTCGATGAAACGTCCCGAAGTCAAGCAGTTCCTCGAGTTCTATCTGCGGGAGGCGGGCAAGTTGGCCGAGATGGTCGACTATGTCGCGCTGCCAGATTCGATGTACGAAGTGGTGCGAGCTCACTACGAAGAACGGATCACCGGAACCCACTATTTGACACCTGAATTGGAAAAACGCAGCGGTCCATTGGCCGAACTGTATACAACCGAAAACGTCGTCGACATCGAGTAGTCGTCATCGAGTGAGTGGTAGTGGATCTTGCTAAAGATCCTGCGGCACATGGGATCGTTAGCAAGATCCACTACCTAAAGTGTTCATCGGTGACAGAGCTGTTGGTTTGTTGATTGACGGACTGTGCGAAACTCACGTGCGAGTTTCGCGACGAGAAACCAAGCACGATGCGAACGGAAAACAAATTTCATGAGCGTGATCAACGCTACCAATGACATCACGACGATCGTCCACCATCCGTCACGGCGGCGGTCGCCGATCGCTGCACGGATTCGCGATCGTTTGGTTCGCGTGATGTTGTTTCTCAGTGCATTGTTGTCGATTGCCATCACATTCACGATCATCTTTGTGTTGTTTCGTGAAACCTTTCGCTTCTTTGCGATGGACGGTGTCAGTGTCGGCAAGTTTTTAGGGTCAGCAAAATGGTCGCCGTTGTTTTCGGGTGAGATCGGTATTTGGCCGCTTGTCGCCGGAACGCTGCTTGTCACGGCGGTGGCGATGATTGTCGCATTGCCGCTGGGGTTAGTGACGGCCGTCTACCTAAGCGAATATGCCCCTCGCAAAGTGCGGTCGACGCTGAAGCCAACGCTCGAGATTTTGGCGGGCATCCCCACGGTGGTTTACGGTTACTTTGCATTGACCGTGATCACGCCGGGGCTGAAGTTCTTTCACGAAGGCTTTAATGTTTTCAATGCGTTTAGCGCCGGATTGGCGGTAGGGATCCTCTGTCTGCCCACGGTTTGCTCGCTGTCCGAAGACGCACTGCATGCCGTCCCACGAAGTCTGCGTGACGCTGCGTACGGATTAGGTGGAACGCGATTTGACGTTGCCACCAAGGTGGTCGTTCCCGCCGCATTATCGGGGCTGGTGTCCGCGTTCTTGTTGGCGATCGCACGAGCGATTGGCGAAACAATGATCGTTGCATTGGCCGCAGGAGCGACGGCTCGCATGACGATGGATCCGCGAAACGAGATTCAAACGATGACCGGATGGATGGTCCAAATGGCGCTCGGTGACGCCAGTCACGAGGGAATGGAATACTATTCAATGTACGCGGTCGCGGCCGTGTTGTTTGTCCTTACGTTTAGCTTGACGGTGCTTGGCAACGTCGTCCGCAAACGATTTCGTGAGGCGTACGAATGAGTCAAGTCAGCGACAAACCCGATTCCAAAAAACATCGCAACTTAAAAAGTCGCCACCGACTCGATCGTTGGTTTGTGCGGTTTTGCCAAGTCACGGCACTGTTGTCGGTGATCATTTTGGCCGTCATGTTAGGTGCGGTCTTTTACCAAGGTCTACCTGGACTCGATTGGGACTTTGTCAGTTCAGCCCCCAGTGCGACACCAGCGGACGCTGGCATTCGACCGGCGCTATTGGGGTCGATGTGGGTGTGTGGCGTTTGTGCGTTGTTCACGCTGCCGATCGGAGTGGCGACCGCAATCTTTTTGGAAGAGTTCAAACCACGCTCGGTCGCGATGCGATGGTTTCACAGTTTCATCCAGTTGAACATCAGCAACTTGGCCGGCGTGCCATCGGTGGTCTATGGGATCATCGGGTTGACGGCATTTGCCGGCATGTTTGGCATCATGGGAAATCGCAACGAACCGGTGTTCGAGGTTGGTGCGACCTACTTTGACCAATTCGTTAGCGAAGGCAATCGCATCTTGTTGGTTCCGGCGGCCGAGTCGAACTCACCCGCTCCGGAATTGAAACCGGGGCTGACGGCGATCACGAGTTCCGGCCAAACGGTCGAGGTCAACGTAATCGGTGCGAAAGAGCGACTGCCACGCGAAGTGAACGTGCGGGCAGTGACATTGCGTGACGACGCTGAAGCGGGCCGTATCAGCAAAAAGGCCTGGTACTACTTTCGTCTGCCGCTGGGCCGTGGGGTGCTGTCGGGCGGTTTGACGCTGATGTTGGTCGTGTTGCCGATTGTGATCATCGCATCACAAGAGTCTTTGAGGGCGGTGCCGAATTCGCTGCGGGAAGGCTCGCTTGGCATGGGAGCGACGCAGTGGCAAACGGTCCAGAACGTGACCTTGCCCGCGGCGATACCGGGGATCATGACCGGAGCGATCTTGGCGATGAGTCGAGCGATCGGCGAAGCCGCGCCGATTTTGATCATTTGCGGCATCGTTTACATCGGTTCGAGTCCAGGGAATTTGATGGACGATTTTTCGGTGATGCCGCTACAGATTTTCAATTGGGCTGCACGCCCCCAGGTCGAATTCCATGCGGTTGCCGCCAAAGGCATCATCGTGTTGTTGACATTATTGTTGTCCTTTAATGCCGTCGCGGTGTTGATCCGCAACCGTACACAGAGGCCGCTTTCGTAATTCGAAAGAACTTTACTTTTCGTCAGGCGTCCAACGGTTGTGCGTGGCGAATGACTCGTTTACAAGTGCAGATAAACAGATGACCGCCTCCTTAAAAAAGCCGAACCCCGTGAATGAATCCCGTGACGAGGATTCCGTGGTGGTTACTAGCCAGGATTCGACTGCAATCGATACAAAACCGATTCCCGAGGACGCCCAACCCGCAATTCGCATTGCTGACTTCAATGCGTTTTATGGGGCCTATCATGCATTGTATGATATATCGTTGGACATTCCCAAGAATCGCGTGACCGCGCTGATTGGACCAAGCGGGTGTGGGAAGACGACGCTGTTGCGGTGGATCAATCGGATGAACGACATCGTTCCGACGGCCCGTGCCGAAGGCAAGATCTCGTTGGCCGATCTAGACGTCTTGGCGGCCAGCACCGATGTGGTCGATTTGCGGCGTCAGGTCGGGATTGTGTTTCAGAAACCGAATCCGTTCCCCAAGACCATCTACGACAACGTGGCCTATGGCCCGCGGCTGCACCTTCGCATCTCGCGGTCCGAGTTGGATGATTTGGTCGAGTGGGCGCTGCGTAAAGCCGCCGTGTGGGAGGAAGTCAAAGATCGCTTGCACAAACCGGCACTTGGATTGAGCGGCGGTCAACAACAGCGGGTCTGTATCGCAAGGACCATTGCCACCGGCCCCGAAGTGCTTTTGATGGACGAGCCGTGTTCGGCACTGGACCCGATTTCGACAAGCAGTATCGAAGATCTGATTTACGAGCTTCGCAAGCAGTACACGATTGTGATTGTGACGCACAACATGCAGCAGGCGTCGCGAGTCTCCGATATGACAGCGTTTTTCTATCAGGGACGCGTGGTCGAGTTTGGAACGACGGATCAAATCTTTACTCGGCCCGATCAAAAACAGACGGAAGACTACGTCACCGGAAAATTTGGTTAATTCAATATGACAAAACACTTAGACCGCGACATGGACCACCTGCATCGTGACATTTTGTCACTTTCGGCGGTCGTCGAGGAAATGATCGGTAACGCTGGCCGGGCACTGCAGGATGGGCGTACAGACCTGGCTGAAAAAGTGATCCATGATGATGAAGAGGTGGATCAGCAAGAGGTTGCAATCGAGGAAGAGTGTTTGAAGATGCTGGCGCTTCATCATCCGGTCGCAATCGATCTTCGCCGAATTGCAACCGTCATCAAAGTGAACAACGATTTGGAGCGGATCGCGGATTTGGCCGTCAGCGTGGCACAACGTGCACTCGGCGTCAAAGACTATCCTCGCTTTGTGATTCCTGAGGGAGTCGGCCCGATGGTGACGAAGGTCAGCGGGATGGTGCGTGAAGCGCTCGACGCCTTTGTCAACATGGATACCGACATCGCCCGAAGCGTGATTCTACGCGACGACGAAGTCGATGCGCTCAACACCGATTTGATCAATCGTTTGCGGTTGACGATGCAACAAGATGCTCAGTTTGTGGCTGCCGCGCTCCATTGCTTTTCAGCGATTCGCCATTTGGAGCGTATCGCCGATCTCGCGACCAACATTGCTGAGGATGCAATTTATTTGGTGGATGGCGAAATCGTTCGTCATTGCTCCGTTACGAAAAAGATTGCTAAATAAGCTGAAGGAATTATGGCTAAAACCACTGTTTTGATTATCGAAGACGATCGTTCCTTGGCCGAGGTCGTCACCTATAACCTTCAACGCGAAGGCTACGAGGTTTATGTGGCTCACGATGGCGAAGACGGGCTGACGCAGGCTCGATTGAAGTTGCCCGACGTGATCATTTTGGACTTGATGTTGCCGGTGCTCGATGGACTCGAAGCGTGCCGACGACTGCGTGCCGATTCGGCGACCAAGAATACTCGCATCTTGATGCTGACGGCCAAGGCCGAAGAGTCGGACCAATTGATTGGTTTCGCGCTCGGCGCGGATGACTATGTCACCAAACCGTTTAGCGTCAAAGTTTTGCTCGAACGCGTCAAGTCGCTTTGCCGACGGGATAACGAATCTGCCGCAGTGCAGTTGATCGCCAGCCAGGGTGTTGCGATTGATCCGGTTCGCTACCGGGTGACGGTCAATGACGATGTGGTGAATTTGACACGTAGCGAGTTTCGCTTGCTCGAGTGTTTGTTGCGGCAACCCGGACGGGTGTTCTCACGCAGCGAATTGATCGACGTCGCGCTTGGCGAAGACACACTGGTCTTGGAGCGAACAATCGACGTGCATGTTCGCTCGTTGCGAAAGAAGCTCGATACTCACGCCGATGTCGTGCAAACCGTGCGGGGGGTTGGTTACAAGTTCCGCGATCCAAGTGACCAACGCGTCGGCGAACGGGTCTAACGCGATTCGTGAAGCAATTCGTCGAAATTCAATTCCATTTGCCCGTCGTGGTCATCGCCACCGAGTTCACGGTACATCAAGCTGGGCTGGATATCGCAGCTGTTTTGATACTTGCCGGGGCCGTAACCACCGCACTCGCCTTGCACCTGCAAGTAATAAATTTGACAGATCTGCATGTTCGCATAGATCCGCACCGGTTGCACGCAGTGCATTTCAAGCGTCCATGTGCCGCAGTACCCGACATTCCCAAGACTGCCTCCGGGGTTGATAAACAAACCCAAACGTCCCAGCGAGCTGCGGCCTTGGATCATCGGCGCAGAGTCTTTGGTTTCAGTGTGCTCAACCGTGCGGCCGAGGTACAGCAGCCCTGGCTGCAACGTGATCCCTTCGGCGGGAATTTCCAGTCGCCGATAGCGGTTGGGCGTCGCCGCATCCAGAATCACCTCCTCGTACACCAACAACTCGTGATGAAGCGTCAAGTTGTAGCTGTTGGGATTGATTCGGTTTTCGTCAAACGGTTCGATGACGATCGTATCGTTTAGCTTTCGCTTGATTTCTTCACCCGAAAGAAGCATGGTCAATCCGTGCGGAGTGGAGTGTGGGGTGTGAGCTGACAACGACGGGGAACTGCTGATTGTCTGTGACGACCCTGTTGACGTCAATGATTTCAACCGCGTCGATGTCGCGTGCCCACGGATATTTTAGTGCATGCTGACGGATACGTGGCTTTTAACACCCCCCCCAATGTCCTCACATCCGCCCTTGAATTTGACCTAGAATGGGGGGCCAAGCGAGAGTCGTAGCAAAAAAGCCATGTTTGATGATAATATGTGCGTAGCGAAACTCGCCGAGAGTTTTGGTTGGGACAGCGATCTACGAAAGTCTTCGCGACTTTCGCTACGGCAGATGTAGCATGTCTCGCAGACACAACACGCTAGGCAGCTCGTCGGATAGGGGCTCGTACAGGAAAAGGTGCGAATAGCAGATGGATAATTTAGACGATGTGATTCAGTTGCCGGACGATTTTGATGGTCGGGTGCGTCTTTTTCCGTTGCCCGAACTGGTGATGTTTCCGCACGCGATGCAGCCTTTGCATCTGTTTGAGCCCCGTTATTGCGAGATGCTTCGCGAATCGCTGGCCTCGGATCGTTTGATTGCAATGGCAACGCTGACGGGGGGCATCGCGGTGATGCCAAATGAGCAGCCGCCGATCGCCACCACGATCTGTATTGGCCGCATCGTCTCGCACGCCGAATTAGAGAACGACCAGCACAATATCTTATTGGTCGGCGTGAAGCGGGCGATTATTACTCGCGAAGTCGATGCGGGGCGTCCGTTTCGCATCGCCGAAGTTGACGTTCGCTCGGACTTCTATCCGCCAATCGGAGCGGAGCATCGAACGCAGCTGAAAAAAGAATTGCTCGAGGCCTTTGCGACGATCATCCCGGCCAGCAAGCAGGCGTCGAAGAGTCTTCATGAGTTGATGGCCGGTCAAATGGGACTCGGCCCGATTACCGACATCATCTCGTACACGCTGCCATTTGAGATCGAAGCAAAATTGCGTTTGTTGGCGATCGCGGACGTCGATGACCGTGCTGCAGAATTGGTCCGTCTGCTCCGTAGCGGCAAGGTGAATCTGCACACCGTTTCGTCCGAAGAACAGGACGGCGATGGTCGTTCGCAAGACGATGAACCGTTTCCGCCCAAATTCAGCATGAATTAATGTCGTTGATCGCTCCCGCGATCATTACGTGAAGCGAAGCAGGTGAATATGAGTCATTCCATATTATGATCTGAGCCGACGGCGCTAAAACTTTGGTATTGTCGTGATTTTTGGGTGCGCTGGTTTTCTGCCACCTCTCCCCCGACTCTGCCACCTCTCCACCAACTTCGTTGGGGGAGAGGTCGAACGGAGCCTTCAGCGACGTTCGGGTGAGGGGGCTGACCGAGCAATTCGCTGGCAACGAAAACGCCGATTGCACCGAACTTGCTCGGGCGATAGCGCGGTCGCCCCCT
>NZ_JBFHFD010000031.1:0-29390 GCF_041583735.1 Novipirellula sp. | reverse complement strand
TCGCTTTCGTCGCGAGGCCGAAACGGTCGCGCATCTGCATCACACCAACATCGTCCCAATCTTCTATGTTGGACTGGAACATGGCGTCAACTTCTACGCGATGGAGTTCATCCAAGGACAGAGTCTCGCCGATGTGCTCGCTGAGCGTGCCGAACCGATCGATCCCATGACCGCCATGAAATGGGGCGTCCAAGTAGCCGACGCACTCGCGCATGCGCACCAACGTGGCGTTATTCATCGTGATATCAAACCTTCGAATCTGTTGCTGGACCAAGAGGGGCGTATCTGGCTGACCGATTTCGGTTTGGCGTTGCGGATGGATAATGTGGCACTCAGTATGACCGGCACTGTCATCGGAACGCCGCGTTACATGAGTCCCGAGCAAGCTTCGGCATCGCGTGACCGGTTGGATCATCGCACGGATTTGTACAGTCTGGGGGCCACGCTTTATGAATTGATGACCGGGCAACCTGTCTATTTGGCCGAGACACCTCAGGGGGTCATTGACCAAATTCTGAACCAAGAACCGGTGCCCCCGCGCTCGCTGGCGTCGGCACTCTCTCGCGATATGGAAACAATACTGCTGAAGTGTTTGGCAAAACAGCCCGAGCAGCGGTACGATTCGGCTCAAACGCTTGCAGATGATTGCCGAGCCGTTCTGGATGGGCGTCCGATCAAGGCACGTCGGGCGAGTTGGATTGAACGAGGGACGCAGTGGACTCGCAAGCATCGCTCTGCACTCAAATCGACCGCTCGATCGGTCGCCGCGACCGCAGCGTTGTTGCTAGTCGTTTTGTTTTTGACGCAGGCGTATCGCCAAAGCCAGCTTATTCCTGTTTCGTTCGTTACCGACACGCCGCCGTTGGCTGCGGTGATTCGCGACAGCGGCGGAAGGCTTGTCGCACGCCAAACCGTACCGACCCAGCAACCCATCGAGATCGCCGCAGGCGAGTATCAAGTCCAAGTTTCCGGTGAGAGCCGGCTCAGTGAAACCTACAGTGTGAATCTGCTGCGGGGTCAATCACCCCGGTTTGACGTCAAACTCGACGAATCGTTGTTGATACCGCCGTTGGATGTCCCAAGCACCTACAAACTAGTTGCGGCGGATGGACAAACCTTGATCGTGATGATGGACGAATCGGGATTGCAATGCTTTGACCCACAACAAAATCGTCTGCGATGGACGACACCACTGGAAAAAACGGCGCAGCCTCTGCTGAAACCGTCGACCGGCTGGGTATGGCCATGGAAACGATTGATGTCCAGCAGTCCTTATACCGGTTGGGGCAGCTTTGACCTAACACCCTTTATCGTCAACCCCGCAGTGGATCTCAACGGCGATGCCATCGACGATTTCATCTTGGCGGCACGTCATCAAGCGATTGTGTTGGCGATCTCCGGATCAGACGGCGTGTTGCTGTGGGTCTCCGCACGGGGACATGATCTACAGCAAGAAATCGGTAACGACTGGGAACGGAATGACCAAGGAGTCCTTAGCGGCGTTTTGTACTCACCGACCGCAGTGGGAGATGTGAACGAGGACGGTGTCACCGATTTCACCGTGATGATTGCCGAGCAAGACAAAGCGGCCTCGCAGGTCCGCCGTTGGCTCGAAACCGTATGCGGACGATCCGGAAAAACGATCTGGCGGAGCGACTTTAACGAGCCCGACTTTGTCACGCCAGCGACACTGGATGTCCCCGAAAACTATCGTTGGTTTGTTGGCTCCGCCGCCGCAACGACCACGACCGGGGGCCTGCAGAGCGACTTTTCTGTAAACGGAATACGCCGCGAATTGCCTCGACTTGAACGCACCGGCTATTTCCATCACGTTCCAAGCCCGCCGCTGTTGGCGTCTTGGGGCAAGTCCACCACGGCGTCGCCCAAACGACTGACGATGATGGTGGGTTCGCGACTTGTTGCCTACGATTCCGCGACCGGCACCGCGATTGGCCAGCCAATTGATTGCGGAGTGCAACCGAGCAGAGCCCCCATCGTGATCGATGTCGATGGCGACGGCGCCGATGAAGTGATCTTGACTCAGAGTCTTTCTGCCGGCGCTGCGTCGGCTGCCGGTACTCCCAAATCTCGCGCCAGAATCACGGTCTGGTCACTCGTCGATGCTCGGTTGTTGTGGACATGTGATCTGCAATCCGAACTGCCGGTCGCCGATTGGAGCCACACCGCCATCGCGCCCCCTTCATGGCCACTCGTCGTCGATCTCGACAACGATGGACGATCCGAATTGATCTTTCCCAGTGGCACTTCCAAGGCCGATCGAAGTTCCGTACGTGCATGGGGCGAGATCGAAGTTCGCGATGCAACGACAGGCACCCTTCGCTGGAAACGAAAACTCAAGACCATGGACGAACAACTGGACCATTTCTTGACGGGAGGTGATATCGACAACGACGGGGTTTCCGATGTCTTTGTCGCGACCTTGTGGTCACGAGCGTTTGATCTATATGTGGATGCGTTTTCCGGTCGCGACGGGACACGGCTATGGGTGAGACAGCATCCGTTGAACGAGCGGAACGAAACGGTGAGGTACCGCCTGGGACCGCCGCTGTGGTGGAAAACCGGCAGCGATGGGTGGCCTCAGTTCATGGTTCCCGTCCACCCGATGCAAGGCGACCAAAAAACATCGCTTGCCGTTGCGTTCTCTTCCGGTACAGGCAAGGTCACTCGAGTGGGTGCAAACTTAAGTGAATTCCAAACCGCCGCGGGGCCGCAGGGTACGGCAGAGGATTTGTTTGCGTTTGTTCCTCAACAACGAACTTCACTCGATGCGGGTGGAAAACTTATTGGCTTCCGAGGACAAGCACGTGAACTGTGGAATCGCCTTGGTGAACGCTGGTCTGCGACAGTGGACTTGAATCATGATGGTGTCCGTGACCTGACGCGAGTCTGGCCCGACGGAACCGTGCAAGCGGCATCGGGGCGTGATGGGCGAGTGTTGTGGAAGACCCAGTTACCCGAAAGTGACCTGCACTATCTGCGCGTGATTGCTGCGATCCCACGTCAGCATGGATCACTCGGGGCAGGATTCTTGGCGGACGACTATCGGTTGCATCAGCCAGCGGACGACAGCGAAAACCCGCGGACAGCTCTGGGGGACTTTGACCGAGATGGAACGACTGATTTGCTGGTGTACGTTAGCAACTTGGCCAAGCCCAACCCGAGCGTGCCGCTGTTTGCTTTATCGGGACAAACAGGACGGCGAATCTGGGCAGCCGATTTTCGTGCACGTTTTGTTTCGGGTGTTCACGCCATCGACGTTCGTGACTTGGACGGCGACGGAACAGCTGAGGTCATCTTCGTTGCCGCAAGCGACCGGAACTATCCAGACGACCGCGATTTCAATAGTCATCAAAAACAACTCGGTTTGTTTGTTTTCTCAGGACGCACTGGACGTCTGCGTTGGCACGAACCGCTGAGCAAACGCTACGGGCTAACTCCGGCCGACAGTGTTTCGCCGATGGAACTCAACCAGGGCATGGTCCCTCTTTGCATCGACGATCTGAACGCCGACGGGATTCTCGACGTGATCGTGCCAGGGGAAGCAGCGCTTACGGCGGCCGAATCCGACCAGGGAATCGCTCGAAATGAATTACGAGTGTTGGATGGTAAAACCGGAGCAAGACTGTGGCAAACCGCATATCCACCGGCCCGAAACCCCGAGCGTGCACTTAGCGAAACACCACCCGCAACGGTAATCGATTTCGAAGATGACAAGAGTCCTGAATTAATCACGCTCTATTTTGTCACACCGCCAGGAGAGCAACGTTCAATCGCGATATTGAAAGTGCATGCCGCCTCGGACGGACAAGAACTGTGGGCACGCCAGTTCGAGGTTGCTGCGGAATGTGGACAAATTCATATGAGTGACAACGAATATCGCTATCGTCCGCAAGTGTTGCCACTGCGAACCACCGAGGGCCCCCAAAGACTGTGCCTGCATTTGTTCGATGGCACACCGCGGGTCATTGTCTTGGATCACCGCGGCCAAACCGTCTCCGATTTTCGAATGGACGCTCCGCGAGGCGTTCTCAGCGGGCGCAGTCGCGTCTTGGTTTGTGATACCGACGGGGACAACAAAGACGAGATCGTGCTGATCGATCAAAATCACCTCATGGCGATCCGCCCCGAATCGCCCGAACTGCCGCTGTGGAAACGCGATTTAATCACGACGTCGGACGATCAGCTTGAAGGCATCTTGCCAGCCTGCCAATCGCATCCCAATCAAATCCTGCTGCATCATCTTTTCTCGCCCGGAACGCTTTACTCGCTAAACGCAGCGACGGGTGAATTAGCCTGGACGTTGTCCATCCCACCATCCAAACCCGGCGTCCACCCGCTATTAACCGACCCAGGTCAACTGGCGTTGCTCAGCGATACCGGGCGTGATCATCCCCCCTGGTTGGCGATGCAGAATCAACTGAGTGCGAGTGTCCGCGAGGCAACGATGGTGCAACAGATCGGCCAGAACGCTCCCATTCCAACACGAGTGATGGCCAGCCTCAACTCGACAATACCGGTTCCTCGCGAAAGCAACCCGCTGCCTTGGAGCCCTCGTCCTACGGAACTTGCCCCCCTTCCCGCGGCGATTGCCTGGGCGGTGCTCTACAGTGTGATGCTGTTTTACATACCAGGCGTCTATTTGGTCCGATCAATTCAATTGCGGCAATGGAGTTTACGTTGGCTACTACTGTCGCCGCTGGTCGCAACCGCGCCACTGCTAGCGACGTTGATCGACGCACCAGGTTTGAACAATACGAACCTTGTGACAAAGGCGTTGCTGGGACTCGCCACCCTGCCCGCGGTGGTGGCGAGTGTCCATTTGATTCGCTGGTTGGTACTGAAGCGATGGTGGCCGCTGGCCAGTTGGTTAATGGCATCCGTCATCATTTCCGCCGTCATAGCGACTCTGGCAATTATTGTGACGCAATACGCCAGTCCCTTTGCAATCGAGCAGGAGGAATACTATGCGTCTGATAAATGGTGGTTCATCTGGTTTTATGGGGCCTATTTGACTGCTGCGCTGTTAACGGGCTGGATCGTTGTGATGGCGATGGTGCACTTGATCAAATCCGCGATGCAGCGAGTCCAGAGAACGTAAGACGGATGAGTGAGATCACAAGGGTGGAAACAGGCGTCGTTTAGTTAGGGACGACGGAAGTGATCGGCGGTTAGAGTGACGGTGCCCATATCGTTTTGCCTCGCCTGAACGTTGTAGCGGAACCGATTGTGTGGCCATTCCGCCTGCTTCCCGTTGACCTCCACTGTCCCCAATGGTTTCGTTGCCGCTTCGACGAACACTCGAAAAGTGAGCTCTTGCTCGGGCAGATCTCGAATGACCAAACTGCCATGTTCGTCACTCACGCCGACATAGCGATGCTGTAACACCACGACATAGGCTTTCATCCACGGGTGAATATTGCAATGGACCGGAATCGGTGCCGGCTCTGGCAAATCAAGCTGCATCCGGCGTCCCCCGTTCACCGGAACCAGCAGTCCCGATGCAGGATTGCGGAACAAGGGGACATTTGCATTGTGACCTACAGCGTCGGAGTTCGTCAGATTCAGAATGTCGCCAGCTTGCATCACCAAAATGTGCGGCTCAAATCGGCAGTTTTTGCTAGTCAACGTATGCGTCCTTTTGAGGCTCGGGACTTTTGCGAGCTCGCTCCCGCCACGTCCCGTGTCAAGGAAGACGACAACGTTCTTGATCCCACGATCCTGAGGATGGACCAACAAACTATCGTCGACCAACGGATGCCGGCCACAGAACTCAGCGTCCTTGTCGACCTGGATCGCCTGCGGCACCGGCAGCTCGCCTTCGTACCGAAAGCGAAGCGTCAAATCACCGCCACTCAAACTCCCCCCGCATGCCACCATCAATGCAACGAGTGCAAATAAATGAACCTGTCTCATTGCTCGCACCTCAGCCGATTGACTTCGCATGTTGTGTAGCATGTTCTTCCAATTTCGCTGTCACTCTGTAAAACTCCTCATCACTAGCGAACGCTGTTCGAGGCACGTAAATCGAAACCCCTGAATCGGGCACCAAAAAGATGCCGTTGGATGTGACCGAGACCTGTCCGAATGCGTTGTACGTAAGCGTGCCGTCGCTATTTGGCGTAATGATGCGAATCTTGTCGACGGTGAACGTCAATTCTGCGGTCTTGTCGACCGCGACGGATGCCAACCGTTGACGCACCCAACGAAATCGGTGAGTGGCAGCATCAAACAAGTTCAGAACGGCAACGACGAAAACCCCGTAGGAAACCGCTGGATGCAAATCCGGCAGAAACAGTGCGGTGACGGCGAGGGCAACGAACACGATGGCAACAGGAATCGCGAATCGTCGCCATCGGCTTCGGTACGTCAGCCAAGACGTATAGAAATACTCGAAGTATTCGCGGTCATAATTGATCGTTGCAACAGCGTTCATGCAGCATTCTGATCTAGAAGAAAAAAAGACAAAGTACCGGGGCGAGACGTCTCCGAACTCGATATTGTACAGAACGATGATACGCTCCACCGCCATCATCAGCGTTCGTTCCAGTCCTTGATGATTTACATTTTTCGCCGAGTTTGATCCGCACGGCGATTGCGACTCGTTCATCAGCTAGCTGGCCAGCTGTTGAAAATGGCGGGCTGAAAGTCTTGGCGACGTTCGCTACGGCTCCCGCGCCGAATTCCCCAACGCTCACGCAACACAACCCTCCCAACAGCCCCTAAACTAAAAGCCCCCTCCCCCTCCCCCTCTCCGTGTCTCCGTGTCTCCGTGTCTCCCCACTCCCCACTCCTCACTCCTCACTCCTCACTCCTCACTCCCCACTCCCCACTCCCCACTCCCCACTCCCCACTCCCTGTCTCCCCCTCTCCCTTCTCCCCAATGCCTCCAAACGCCAAAACCCCCGTCCTCTTCCTCGGCTTCAACCGTCCTGACCTTGCCGAGCAAGTCTTCGCGGCGATTCGCGATTACCAACCCAAGCAACTATTTATCGCCGTCGACGGTCCTCGAGTCGATGTGCCCGAGGACGCCGAAGCGGTCCAACAGATGCGTCAGTTCGACTCGCGAGTCGACTGGGACTGCGAAGTCGAAACGTTGTACCACGAGCAGAACGAGGGCTGCCAAGCAGCGGTCAGCGGCGCGATCGATTGGTTTTTCTCGCATGTCGAGGAAGGCATTATTTTGGAGGACGACTGTGTTCCCGATCTCAGCTTTTTTGCCTTTTGCCACGAGATGCTTGATCGCTTTCGCGACGACACGCGAGTGATGTCGATTTCGGGCGAGTGTTATCCCGGAGCGTGGCAGGATCGCTGCGACGCCTCGTATTCGTTTAGTTGTTACTCACTGATTTGGGGCTGGGCCACATGGCGACGCGCATGGCAGCTTTATGATGGCTCGCTGACGACGTTCCCTGACGATGTCAAAAGTGGTTGGCTCGACCGTTTCTTTCGCCGCCAATTTGTTCGTGACGAGTGGCTCGAGCATCTCTGGTACACCCACAACACGCCTGGTTTTACCTGGGATTACCAATGGGTTTATGCGACCTGGATCCATTCGGGGTTATGCATTGTCCCGACCCAGAATTTGATCTCCAATATTGGCTGCGGTCCCGAAGCGACGCACACCGTCACCGCCGACTGGAAGATGGCAAATCGGGTGGCAAGTTCACTGTCGCTACCGCTGAAGCACCCCACGGCAGTCAAACGCAACTACCTACTCGACGAGACGCTCGAGGAGACTCGCTACGAAATGGCCGAGCCCGAGGACAACGCCGAAGAGGCCTGGTCAGCCCCCGTGATTCGTGAACCGCCACCGAAAGCGGAAGAGCCGGTCAAGAAACGAATCTTCAGTCGCAAGCGATTCCGCAAATTCCTGCACCGCACGCTCCGCCCGCGCAGCGAGGGTAGGAACGGAGGGGGAGACACGGAGAGGGAGAGAGGGGGAGAGTAAGGAGATTTCACCCTCCCTTCTGGGAGGGTCGGCCGCATGAAGCGGCCGGGGAGGGTTGGTGAAACCATGCGTGCACCGTCCACCTCAAACCCCAGCTACCGCCGGCCACTGCCAATCTCGTTAGCCGCTTTGGCGCTAGCCACGGTTCGGTCATCATTGACCGGCACTAATCGCCCAAACAACTAACTCAAGAGCAGTGACGTTGTGTCGTTTTCCCCTCCTCTTGGGTAGCGGCCGGGGAGGGCTGATGAACCTGAGCTTGCACGTTCTATCTTGCTATCTTGCTATCTTGCTATCTGGCAAAACACGCCAACGGCATCTCCATCCCGCGGTGAGCCGAAAGTCTCCGCGACTCTCCGTGTCTCCGTGTCTCCGTGTCTCCATGTCTCCATGTCTCCATGTCTCCCCCGCCCGCGAGTGACACAGCCCTAAGAGGACCAAGGAGGGGCACCCTAAGCCCCCCTCTTCCTCGAAAATTAATACCGTTACAACCCTACTAAACGCTGCGAAGAGGATTAGATTAAAGCAACTTGGTAGAAGCATCCTTGTCATTAGCAAGGGGTTCAGTCAGGATACTTTTCGCAGCTCCGAGAGCATGAAATTCCGCCAGGAATTACCTTAGCGTCCGCATCCGCACAGTCGCTTTCACCCTCCCTCCGGGAGCGTCAAGCAACGTGAAGGGGCAGGCAAGGAGAGACTCGGCAATCCGCAACCGATTTCCGCGTCAGGGCACCAGCTCTGCCGGTAGACGAAACAACCGTTTGGGCGTCGCGGCAAAGCCAACGGCGGCCAGAAGAACCAAAACAAGCAAGTTGCCACGTGAACGAGCCAAACGGCCCCGCCACCAGCAACCGCAACTCGCTTCAAACTCAAAGGGTGCCTGTCACCCAAGTGGACGAAGTCCGCGCGAAATTCCATCTTGATCTCTGTGAGTGTATTGAAGCCTACTGGTTTGTCGGTCACGCCACTCCCTCGCTGCTAGGACAAATAAAAGCGTCCGCAACCCCCCAGCGTCTTTTTAGCTAGTTACCTAGCTGTCTATCCAATCATTCGTTCTCAGATCTCTCCCAATGTCTTTCGTATCAACATCCACCCAAGCCGTCATTCTAGCTGGTGGTCTCGGAACACGAATCTCCGAAGAGACGCACCTAAAGCCCAAGCCGATGGTAGAGATCGGTGGACGGCCGATATTGTGGCATATCATGAAAGCCTACTCGGCTCATGGTATTAATGATTTCATCATCTGCGCTGGCTACAAGGGTTATGTGATCAAGGAGTATTTCGCAAACTATTTTCTTCACATGTCGGATGTCACGTTTGACATGCAACGCAACAGCATGGAAGTCCATCAACGCAAAGCCGAACCATGGCGTGTCACGGTAGTGGATACAGGCGAAGAAACGATGACGGGGGGACGCCTAGCGAGAATCGCCCCCTATCTCAACGATGGAACCTTTTGCTTCACCTATGGCGACGGGGTCTCGGATCTCGACATTTCTAAACTAATTGATTTTCACCGCTCTTCCGGAACAGCGGCCACGCTAACCGCAGTCCAGCCTCCTGGACGATATGGAGCATTAACCTTCGATGCCACCCATTCAAACCGCATCTCCTCATTTCAGGAAAAACCGGAAGGCGACGGTGCATGGATCAATGGGGGCTTCTTCGTACTCGAACCATCAGTGCTCCCTTACATCACCGACGGCGACAAAACGATTTGGGAGCGTGAGCCACTCGCAAGCTTGGCCGCCGATGGCCAGCTTTCTGCTTATCGGCACCGTGGTTTTTGGCGTCCGATGGACACCTTACGCGACAGAAACGAGCTTGAATCACTCTGGGACAGCGGTAAGGCTCCTTGGAAGGTTTGGGCCTCGTGAGCTTGTCACACCTCGATAACGATTCATCCGAAGCTACCAATTGCTAAACAATGTTCGCCGGCCGATTTAACAAGCGAAGCGTTTTCATTACCGGGCACACTGGATTCAAAGGAAGCTGGTTGTGCAGTTGGTTGCTGTCACTGGGTGCCCAGGTTACCGGATACGCACGCAATCCCGAGCCGCACGAGCGACTCTATGGCCAACTAAACCTTCGCGATCAGATCGATTGCGATATTAGGGCCGACATATGCGATGCAGTGACTTTGCGACGTGCGGTGCTGGATTGCCAGCCCGATTTCATCTTTCATCTCGCAGCTCAACCACTGGTTCGTAAATCGTTTGAGATTCCGATCGAAACATTCCAAACTAATGTAATGGGCACGGCGAACTTGCTTGATGCCGTACGGCATCTTTCGAGTCCATGCACGGTAATCGTGGTGACCACCGACAAATGCTACGAGAACCGCGAGTGGGTGCACTCTTATCGTGAAGAGGATGCGATGGGCGGTTACGACCCATACAGTGCATCCAAAGGCTGCGCTGAGCTAGTCACCCAGGCTTATCGCCGTTCTTACTTCCCTGCCGAGTCGTCTGTTGTATCCGTCGCCTCCGCACGCGCAGGCAACGTGATCGGGGGTGGAGACTGGGCTGAAGATCGGATCGTTCCTGATATCTTTCGTGCATTACAGGCGGGCGAGACCATCCCGGTGCGTAACAAAGTCGCCACTCGCCCCTGGCAGCACGTACTCGAACCGCTTTCTGGGTATCTTTGGCTCGCAGCCTGCCTGGACGATCCATCGCTTTCACCATTCCCCGCCTGTCAACTACGTTCAAGCTTTAACTTTGGCCCCCATCTCAATAGCAATCGAACAGTCGCTGATCTTGTCGACGCCATGCTCCAACACACGGCTGGCACGTGGGAAGATCATTCCGATCCAAACGCTCCCCACGAGGCGACGAAATTGAATTTGGCGATCGATAAAGCTCACCACATTCTCCATTGGAAGCCAAACTGGGGATTTGAAGAAACGATTCGAGAAACGGTCCAGTGGTATCTCGACGAACACAACGGCGATAACGTTGTTGATGTCACGAATAATCAAATCGCCCTTTATCAAGCTAATGCACTGCAAAAACACTTAGCATGGTCATCCTCGCCATCCTGAAACGATTACCTGCCGTGCGTTGCCCCTGCTCATACGTTAAGTCATTTCCGAAAACTAAGACCGATTGTTTTTTCATTGCAGCAGTGGATCTGCGTTACTTAATTGCTGAACGGCACTAGAGCCTCATGACCCCCCAAGCCATCCGTCAACAAATCCTGTCGCTCGCCCGTGAATATTCGCGTACCATGCATCGTGCCAATCGCCCAGGAGACGACCCCCTAACTCCCGAGTTTGTTCCTGGCAAAACCGTTATCCCGTATGCAGGGCGCGTATTCGACGAGGACGAGGTAGAGGCTGCGGTCAACAGCACTCTTGATTTCTGGTTGACATTGGGTCCCGAGGGAGATCGGTTCGAGAATTCGCTCGCAGATTTTCTAGGCGTTCGGAAGTCACTGCTGGTGAATTCGGGATCGAGTGCAAACTTGGTGGCGATGTCGGCATTGACCAGCCACAAACTGCCCGCCGAAAAGCGGATTATGCCAGGCGATGAGGTTATCACTGTCGCCGCGGGTTTTCCGACGACGGTCGCACCGATCATCCAGTGCGGAGCAACAGCTGTCTTTATCGATGCCGACCCAGTAACTGGCAACGCTCGATGCGATCAACTCGAAGACGCTTTCGTGCCCGGCAAGACCAAAGCCGTGATGATGGCCCATGCGCTTGGTAATCCGTTTGATCTGAAAACGACACTTGAATTTTGCCGCGACCATAATCTTTGGTTGATTGAAGATAACTGCGACGCCTTGGGGTGCTCGTACACACTTCCTTCGGAATCCAACCTCCTTTCAAACTATTCCAAAGAGTCGCGGAATCACGACGGAAGTTTGACAAAGTACACGGGCAGCTGGGGCGACCTATCCACCCAAAGCTTTTACCCGCCTCACCATTTGACTTTAGGCGAAGGCGGATCCGTCAACATCGTCAGACAAGCAGCCCTTAAAGTACTTGTTGAAAGCTTCCGCGATTGGGGGCGAGATTGCTGGTGCCCATCGGGCAAAGACAATACCTGCAACAAGAGATTCGCATGGCAACTCGGTGAATTACCCGAAGGGTACGATCACAAGTACATCTACAGCCACCTGGGCTACAACTTAAAGCCACTGGACATTCAAGCCGCCATCGGCAGCAAGCAGCTCGACAAACTACCAAGTTTTATCGAGGCGAGGAAACGCAACTGGCAAACCCTGCGAGCGGGCCTTGCGGAACTGGAAGATGTGATTGAATTTTCTTTGCCAACGCACGCAACCGGTTGGAACTGCGACGGCAGCTTTTCCTGGGACTCAAGCGGATGCCGTACCGAATGTTCCTGGTTCGGATTTAAAATGTCAGTACGTCCTGGTGCATCATTCAACCGAACGGACTTAGCCAGAGCCCTGGACGACGCCCAAATTGGCAATCGCATGCTGTTTGGCGGAAATTTATTGCGACAACCTGCGTTCGTCCAACTACGCAAAGAACGCCCCGAAGCAATCCGAATGATAGGCGACATGGCGGGGGCAGACGAAATCATGAACCGAACTATCTTTATTGGAACCTACCCTGGAATGAGCCGGGCGATGCTGGCGTACATCATTGAGTCAATTCAAGGTTTTGTAGACGGAGTGCCCACTAGGCCGCAATGAAACGTTGCTTCCTAACTGGCGGAACTGGTTTTATTGGCTCCGCAGTAACACAACTGCTGGCAGACGAAGGGACCGAAGTTGGGCTATTCACCCGAAACCGCTCAAAAGCAAGAGAACTTTTTGATTTTCATAACCTGACACTTTTCGACGGTGACCTGCACGACAGCGATGCGTTGACAAACGCGGTAAAAACTTTCAAGCCTGACACGGTAATTCATTTAGGATGGGCTGGAATTACCGGCGTAGATCGTGACGACAACATCCAATTGAAGAATCAGCAAGCAACCATCGATTTGGCCCAAGTCGCGATTCGAACAGGCGTAAAGTCATTTATCGGACTCGGCAGCCAAGCTGAATATGGCCCCAAGCAGGGTGTCATCTCCGAGCATGAGCCATGTAACCCCGTGAGCCTCTACGGTGCCTCCAAACTGGCTAGTCAGTGTTTAACGCAACAACTTTGCCGAATTGGGAATGTGCGATTCGCATGGGTGCGGTTGTTTTCGTGCTTTGGTCCGCGCGACACCCCCAGTTTCATGATCCCCACGGTGATCGAATCATTGCTCAACGGCCACCGACCTTCATTGACGGCGGCCCACCAGATGTGGGACTTTCTATATGTCGATGATGCGGCCCGCGCTATTGCGACCGTTGCAAAAGCTAAAACCAGAGGAGATGCAGGTCAGGGCATTTTCAACTTAGGATCAGGAACTTCCGTTCCACTAAAAGACGTTATCGAACAGTTGCGAGACTTAATCGACGACAATCTGCCACTTGGCTTCGGCGATTTGCCTTACGGCAACAATCAAATCATGCATTTGGAAGCTGACACAACACGACTAAAACAAATTGGCTGGGATCCGGTGACACCACTAAAACAAGGGCTCGCCACGACGATCAACTGGCATCGAGCGAAGAGGGAAGAATGAAGGCAACCGACTACATTGCTCGTTATCTAAGCGAGAAGAAAGTGAGCGCGGTGTTCGAGATGTCCGGCGGGATGATCACACACCTCTTGGACTCGATCCATCAACTTGGCAAGACCAAGATCGTTAGCACACACCATGAACAAGCCGCCGCGTTCGCCGCCGAAGGATACGGACGGATGACTGGAATCCCTGGCGTTGCTATGGCTACCAGCGGGCCCGGTGCTACGAATTTGCTAACTGGAATTGGCAGTTGCTACTTTGATTCTACGCCGGCAGTGTTCATCACTGGCCAAGTGAATCGGCACGAGCAAAAAGGTGATCGCAAAATCCGCCAACTCGGATTTCAAGAAACTGACATCGTTGCAATGGCACGCCCGATCACGAAGGACGCTTTAATGATTCGCGAGTCTGCCGATGTTCCTGAACGGCTGGACTATGCATTTCGTGCGGCTGTCTCGGGCCGGCCCGGCCCCGTTCTAATCGACATTCCAATGGATGTTCAACGCGGTGACATCAACCCCGACTTCGAAGCTAAACCCGACCGGATTGAATCGTTTGAAGGCGACGGAAAATTCATTGACCAGATGATGACAGGGTTGGAAAAGGCGAAGTCACCGCTGGTATTGGCTGGCGGAGGAATACGTTCGGGTCGCTGCGCCGAAGTATTCGACGAATTTATTACCAAACTAGGCGTGCCCGTCGTGCATTCATTGATGGCCGTTGATGTGCTCCCTTTTTCGCATCCGTTGCGAATGGGGATGATTGGAACCTATGGCAATCGTTGGGCCAACATCGCATTGTATAAGTCCGATTTCGTAATCGTTTTGGGCAGCCGTCTGGACGTTCGTCAGACCGGAGCGGACACTAACGCTTTCAGTGACAGAAAGACAATTTTTCACGTCGATTGCGAACCGGGTGAAATGAACAACCGCGTCAAAGGGTGCACGACGTTGGTTGCCGACTTGGCCAGTTTCTTTCGTCTTGCCGCGTCGCAATCAATCGTTCCGATCGCCTGTGACGACTGGATCGCGGAGATTCATGCGTCGCGTGATGAGTGGCCTGACATTGGCGAGCAGCCTGATATCAAAGGAATCAATCCGAATGTGCTGATGCACGCGTTGTCCCATGCTGGCGATGATGTTTCGGCTTATGTTGCTGATGTCGGCCAACACCAAATGTGGGCCGCACAATCGCTGAAACTAAAATCTGGACAACGATTCCTAACTTCAGGAGGTATGGGAGCGATGGGATTCGCGCTTCCGACCGCGTTGGGTGTCGCGATGGGATCTCCCAATCAGCCGTGTGTTGTCGTTGCGGGCGACGGCGGGTTCCAGACAAACATTCAAGACTTGGAGACGATTCGGCGTAACTGCATGCCAATCAAACTGGTTGTTGTGAACAATAAATGTCACGGCATGGTTCGCCAGTTTCAAGAAAGTTATTTCGAGGCACGTTACCAATCAACGATGTGGGGCTACAGTGCTCCGGATTTCGAGAAGGTTGGAACAGCTTACGGCATTGATTCACAGACCGTCACTGACCCGGACAAGCTTGACGCTGCGGTTACCAAAATGATGTCGGATCCTAATCAGCCTGCTCTCTTGCAGGTCATGGTAGATACATATGCAAACGCATACCCCAAAGTCGCATTCGGTCGACCAATCAAAGACATGGAACCCTACGCCACGCCCATCGAAATGGAAAGCACCTGATTGCGGTGTTGAGACTATCGTGCGGATATCGTGATCGAAGTGTTGAGTTAGCTTGTCGGTCGATAAATACATCCTATTCGCTTCTTCCGCACGCTGGTTCAGCCGTGGGATGACGATTCTATTGGGTCTGTTGCTACTGCCAGTCCTGTTTCGCAACTTGCCAAAAGAAGAACTGGGCCTGTGGTTGCTAATTGCGCAAACAGCTTCGCTAATGGGGATACTGGACTTCGGTTTTCAGGAAACCCTGACAAGGCGGATCGCGTTCGCGAAATCGCAAGGTGGGTCTGACCCGAAAACGCCGCTCAACGATCAGTCGCGAGTGGATGTTGCCGATTTGGTTGCGACTGGTGTGCGAGTTTATCGTGTGATCGCATTGCTAACGATTGTAGTTGCCTTCGCGTTCGGCGCGTTCTACTTGGCAGAGAATGCCACTGAGGCGGTTTCCGCGAAAACCCTTTGTTTTGCGTGGGCGATAATTTGTGTCAGTCAAGCGATCACATTCATGACAGCGCCCTGGATCAGTCTACTGTTGGGCGTTGGCTACGTCGGCTGGGAGTCCATTTTGGCTTCGCTGGTGAATGTTGTGACCCTGACGGGACAGATCACACTGGCATTACTTGGTGGGGGCCTAGTCGGGTTGGCCGTCGTATCCGCGCTCGGGGCGTTTGCGCAACGTGCGGTGTTGTTTGGTTTTGCAAGACGCAAACGTCCTGATCTGTTTCAGACACGTGGCAGTTGGGATGGTAGATCACTACGTTCGATGATCCCCTTTGCATTCCGTGCCTGGGTAATGGGAATCGGTTGTTCGATGATTCTGTTCACTGACCAGTTTGTCATCGTGTCCTTGATGGGCGCGGAAGACTTGCCCGCCTATCGGGCCGCATGGGTTCTCGTGCACCACCTAACCAATGTGGCAGTTACGCTTGGCGGTGCCTCCGCGGTATTTGTGAGCCACCTTTGGAAACAAGGGGACTTGGAAGGCGTTCATCGTATCCTTGATCGCAACGTTCGCTTCGGGTGGATCACCATGCTGACAGGTGCAGGCGTTTTGATCTTTGCTAGCGAACCACTGTTCACACTTTGGCTGGGACCAGGCAACTTTGTAGGCTATCTGATTCTACTCGCTTTCATCATAACCCAATTGTTGGAAGTCCAATCGCAGAACATTAGCTACACATCGCGGGCGACTGAAGACGAAGCGTTCGCGTGGTCCACGTTGGTGGCCGGCGCAGTCAAACTGGGACTGTCGATTGAACTGGGGCGACGATACGGGTTAGCCGGAATCGCAGTGGGAACAATGGTCGCACTAGCTTGTACGAATCACATGTACATCCCCTTTCGCGGATTAAGCCGATTGCGATTTTCACGACGTCGTTTCGTCGTCCAAACTATACTGCCCTGTTTCGCATACTTTGCGATCCTGGCTACGATTTTGTACGGAGTCAATACGTTGATCGATGGGTTCTCGCCGTTGGTGGAAGTGCTGGTCACGATGACCATCGCAATGGTAGTGTTCTTGTCCGGGCTATTGATCATGATCCTGGATGAGCCTCAGCGACGGCAGTTTTTGGAACGAATCAAACTGCAACGATTGTGGTCAACAGCGTGAGCGAAGCTGACACAACGTTCATACAACCTGTTAGAGACACTGCCTTAGGGCGGATGTTGTCTATTGACGCCCTGCGTGGTTTGGCAGCACTGATGGTTTTGGTGTACCACGCCAGATCTAGCATGTGGGTTGGAATTGGCAGCACATACAGCGAGTACGGTTTGAGTTTGAATCCCAACGCGTGGTTGGGCTATTTTTCGCTCCCATTCAGCTATGGCGGACTGGGCGTCACCCTGTTTTTCGTTCTCTCGGGCTACTGCATCCATCGACGAGGCGCGAAGTTGTTGGCACAGTCTCGAGCGAGTGATCTGAATTGGAACTCGTTTGCAATTCGTCGTTTCTGGAGAATCTACCCAACATACTTTTGTGCGTTGTTACTGACAGTGACGATAGACTATTGGATAGTATCAACGTACGGCGTTAATCCAGGTCAAGACAATTCACTGCTTGCCTTCGGTGTGAGCCTGTTGACGCTGCAGGGATTTGTAGCCCCGTTTTATGGCAGTAACGGCGTTTTCTGGACGCTGGCGATGGAGATTCACCTGTACGCGGCATATCCGCTGCTGTTCTACCTGTCCCAGCGTATCGGTCCGAATCGCGTATTGTTGATAACACTGTTTGTTTCGTTTGGTTACACCGTCGGGCAGATAACAACTGGTTTCGAGGAGTATTTGCCACATCGATTTCAGCGTGGCCCAATCTTCTTGCCGTATTGGTTCACGTGGACCATCGGCTTTTATTTGGCTGAAGTGGAGGCTGAGCGGGCAAAAGGATTGTCCAACAAAACTTGGGCAGTGCTGGTTTTCGTCTCTCTTCCAATCGGATTGGTTTTAACCACAAGCAACCAATATCTGTTAGCCGAGATATTTTGTGCCGTTGCCTTCGCGGGACTGATCCAAGGAAGTTTGACTGTTCGTGGAGAACAGATTTGGCGTTGGTTCGGCGGGCAACTGTTTGCTGCGGTTGGCGTATTCAGCTATTCGCTCTACGCAGTCCATGCGCCATTGTTGGTCGCCTATCACTCCCTGATATCGCCCAGCGAACCGACCCGTAAATTTGGAACATTGTGGCCAGCTATTGGTGGTGTCGCCCTGGTGATCCCCATTGCATACTTCTTTTTCAGGACGGTCGAGGCCTGGAGTATTTGGAAAGCAGCAACTGCGGGTTTGACCAAGGCGGACGAAGTCGTGACGTCAAGCAACACAAACATTCAATGAAACTTAGCATCTGCACACCAACGTGGAATCGCGAAAGCTTCTTGCGTTTATCACTGAAGCAGACTCTACTGCAGATCGATGCTGATCAGCTTTGGGATCGTGTGGAAGTTTGCATAAGCGACAACGGATCTACCGACAACACTGTAGAGACGATCGAAATATTGAAGGTCCAGCACCCTAGGGTTCAGATTCAACAGAATCGCTTCCAAACGAACCAAGGCTACTCCAAGAACATGGATGCAGCCATCCGTTCTGCCAACGGTGAATACGTCTTTCTGAATGGGGATGATGATACATTCCGTGCCGCCGGGGTTCGCGATCTTCTGCAACAGTGTGAATGGATTACGCAGTCGGTCGTATTCGTTAACAATCTTCGTAATGGTAATGGGTCACTGGATCAAAGCACGTTGGATGCAAACGAAAGCCTTGATTTTCCAAATGTTACGACAGCACTTCTCGCGATTGGCCCCTTTCATCCTACATTTATTGGAAACTTCATTCTGCGTAGACAGGCGTACTTGGACCACTTTGACGAACGATTGATCAAATCGATTTATCCGCATACCGCGATCGTGTTTGAAATTCTTCGAGACTCGCAGGTCAACTTTCGTAATTTCACCTGCATCAATGTCGATGACAGTGATCGGCATATTGGCGACTGTTCTGCTAGAGGAACAGCCGTTGACGCGGCACGTGTGCAAACCGAGGGACATTTATTGACCCTCGATAACAAGGCGACGGTGTTTCAGTTTTATAAGCTGTTCTTGCGAAGCGTTCCACGAGCAATTTTGAATCAGCGTACGGGCAAGTGCCCCAAGGCTGGCGGCAGGTACGCAAGTCTTAGCTTCGGCAATTTGTGTAACGTTTATCGCGGTTCACGATTGGCCCAAATCGTTGTTGTCAATCTATGGCTTATAGCCAGTTTCGCCCCTAAGTCGTTACTTCGGCGGGTTCTCAAGTGAGGATTGCGGTTCAGAATCGTGATTTGTTTAGGATTCCTGGACTGCGAAAGTTCGTAAACGATAAGCGAGGTATCAGGCTGATTCCCATCGAAAACAAACTCACGAACCACCATGGCTGACGACTTTCTGTTTTGGTTTTTTTGGGCGGGATCGACTGGGCTCTGCCTGCTGAATCTTTTGGATGGTTGGCGTAATCCGGCGAAAATGCTGACTTGGCCATTCTTAAGCAGCCTGATTTGCCTGTATTTCTACGGGTACATGGCGGCGAGTGCCTTTCTGCAGCTCAATTACGCCTTTAAAACCAGCGATGCAATCATTGGCCAATTGCTGGTGCTTTGTTGTCTGATTGGAATTAACGTTGGGTGGAAGGCGGGAATGTGCAGCGTAGTAGACACCAAGCCCCAGCAGAACTACTCATTGCGCAAAGTTTGGGTAATCGGAATATGCCTAATGCTGCTTGCAACTTCGGTTCACTTTTCCTTTCACGGTTTTGCGTTGAAGTCACGCGCCGGTTTGAATTTCCGGGATAACTCTGCGTACTGGTACATGTTCTTTTGGGTTGGGTATCCAGGTTTAAGCATGGCTATTTGGGCGATGTGCAAAATGAATCGGATGGAACGCCGACCGTTGTTTGCGATTTCGATAATGGTGTTTTTTGCATTTATCTTTCCTCATGTGGTCATGGCACGTCGCGGACCGTTATTTCCTGCCGTGATCATTTTCTTGTTCATCCCGTCGATCACGCTTCGCAAAAAGCCGAATCCGGTTGTGCTGACAACCGGATTGATCGTAGCTGGCTTAGCGATGCTAACGTTCGTCCAGGCTCGCTCGTTTTTGCACAACGACAAGGGATGGTTTGATGCTCTGACAACGATCAATGTACGTGAGGTCGTTACGACGAAGGCTAATCAGCTTGGCGATAACGAGTATGTCAATCACGTCTATTTTGTGGGGACATTAAACAAGACAGGAAAGTACCAGTACGGGACAGGGCATCTGTCGCTTCTTCTGCACTGGATTCCACGGCAAGTTTGGCCCAGTAAGCCATCTCTCGGGCAAGGCTTCTTCTACGACGGGCAATTATTTCGTGACTTGAATCGACACGCGGGATACGGAGCCTTTGGCGGTGGCGCCGCTGCGGGTGGATTTGCCGATTCCTTCTTGCAGTATGGCTACGCAACTCCACTGTTTTGGCTGTTGCTGGGCTACCATTTTGGACGTCGATATTCGGCTGCGATTTCGAATCGTGCGCCTCAGTATTTGTTTTCTTACGTCGCGATTCTTTGCTCCAGCCACTGGCTGTTAAGTCAGGGAGTGGCTGCAGCCTTCGTACCATGCATTATCTTCATTTTTGTGCCAATTGTCGTCTTGCGGTTTGCGCAAATTGATTTGACATCGAGCGAAGTGGAGTGGCTAGAAGAAGCCTCAGATGAAGCAGGGCCCGAATTGCAAGTACAGCAATCGCCTTTGTCAACGGGTGATACGTTGTGAATACTGTAGGCAATCAAATTGACGCTAAAGACAGTGTTTTGGTGATGTTTCACCGTATTGGCCCCTATCACCTGGCGCGGTTGCGTGGCGCTGCAGCGGCAGTGCCTGACAAGACAATCATTGGTTTGGAAGGGGCGGACGGCGATGAAATCTACGCTTGGGATGCGGTTGAATCTGCCGGAATTCGAAAGGTGACTGCGTTCCAAGGAATCGATTCGGGCAAGATGTCACGCAATGATCTGCTGGTGCGATTTCGCGACGTGTTCCGCCAGGAATCTCCGATTGCTCTGTTTATCCTTGGATGGACGCATTTAGGGATCGCGGGGCTAATTGCAGCAAAAGAGCAAAGCATCCCTGTGGTGTTGATGTCAGAAAGTTCAGCACGCGATTTTTATCGCAATCCGATCAAGGAGTGGATCAAGCGAAGAGTACTGCGAGGCTGTAGTGCGGGATTAGTTGGCGCTGAGTCGCATCGAGATTACTTGATCAGTCTTGGTTTGAAGAAAGAGCAAATTGCGACTGGGTACGATGCCGTCGACAATGACTACTTCGCTAACGAGGCCGACAGGCACCGTCGCGCCGCCGAGTCTTTTAAGAAACAGTACCAAATTGAACGCCCGTTCTTTCTGGCGTCCAACCGATTCATCCCCAAAAAAAACATTGACACACTTTATCGCGCGTATGCGCAGTACCACGCTGAAGCCGGAAGCGATGCTTGGGACCTGGTCTGTCTGGGCGACGGCGAGCTGAAAGAAGAATTGAATCAACTACGTCGCGACCTAAACATGCAGTCGAATATACACACCCCTGGTTTTATACAGTACAAGGAACTGCCACGCTTCTACGCGATGGCTGAGTGTTTTGTGCACGTCAGTTTTCGCGAGCAATGGGGCCTTGTCGTCAACGAAGCGATGGCTTGCGGGCTGCCAGTCATGGTCTCGGAGCCATGTGGTTCCGCAGAATTGATAGACCAGGGAAAGAACGGTTGGATTATCGATCCGGACAGCGAGGATTCGATCTCAGACTGCATGTTGGAGATCACAAACATGACAAAAGCACAGCGCGAACAGATGGGGCAATTCAGTCGCACCACGATTGCAGGGTTTGGTTTGGAACAATTCGGGGCTGGTTTTTCACAGGCTCTAACGGTCGCATTGAGTGTACCGCCAAAAAGACCGTCTATGCTAGACCGACTTACATGGCGTTTCGCATTGTCGCGGCTTTAGTACGCCGCACGTACTTCAATATCCACTAGGCCAGCCTAAGGCTGCTAAGCAGTGAAGTTATTTCATGAGCATCAGAGATAGTTTTTACCCCGAGGCGAAATTCGGCGGGTTCACTGATGTGGATGGAACGATCGCATTCTTTGGACGCATCAATGCACTCCTGAAGCCAGAGGATATTGTCCTGGATGTTGGTTGTGGGCGCGGCGCCTACGGTGAAGACAAGGTGCAATTCCGTCGTTCTTTAGCTGTCTTGAAAGGAAAAGTCGCGAAGGTGATTGGGATCGATGTCGATACTGGCGCGAAAGTGAATCCGTATTTAGACGAGTTCGTCTTAATTGATGGTGACACATGGTCTGTCGAGAGTGACTCAGTCGACTTAATCGTATGCGATTGCGTGGTTGAACACGTGCAGAACCCTGATCAACTGTTCTCTGAGTTCCATCGGGTGCTGAAAAACGGTGGCAAGGTTTGCATTCGGACGCCGAATCGTTGGAGCTACATCTCGATTGCCGCGACGCTGATTCCAAATCGATATCACACAAAAGTGACCTCGACTGTCCAAGAAGGACGTAAGGACGAAGACGTCTTTCCGACCGTGTACAAGTGCAATAGCGTTCGGCGAATGCGAAACATCATGAAGAAGCACGGGTTTGATGGCGTCGTCTACAGCTATGAAGCCGAACCCGCGTACTTGTCGTTTTCGTCCATTGCATTCTTCTTTGGTGTATTGCATCAACGTTTTGCACCGCAAATATTGAAGCCGACGATCTTCGCCTATGCAACGGTAAAGAAATAGACGTGCCTTCCTTGAATTCGAATCAACGTGTGCTGCTGATCAGTTCCAACTCTAGCGGACGTGGTGGGGGTGAGCGTTATCTGGTCCACCTTGCCGAAGCACTTGGACAACTGAAGGTCGATGTGCACGCACTTCTGTCGGACGTGGAATACATGGACGACTGGGAGAGCGGGCTTTCAGAGGCTAATGCAGAAGTGCATCGTCTGCCGTTGAAGGGGCTCGTTCACCGAAAGCTCCGGTTCGTTCAGTCGATCTATGCCAAGGCACAGCAGAAGCAAATTTCGGCGAAGTGTGTGGAGATTGCGCCGACTGCGATTCTGGTGAATCAGCAGTACGACGAAGATGGCTTGGATTACATCATGGGGGCATTGGACGCAAAGGTTTGTCCCGTTGCGGGCGTGATTCACATGCCAATGACCCAGCACAAAAATGACCGGCCGATGGGCCGAGTGCGTGGTGTTATCCTAAGGCGATGGTACAACCGATACCCGTACAAAATCGTATTGAGCAGCGTTGGTGGCGAAGCAGAGTTTTCCAATTACTACGGATCACACCTAAATACGTCGATAGTTGTCAGTGGTGTTCCACTGGAACAAAAGCAGATCGACAGAATCGACGCAATGCAGCGATTGCAGGACCCTTGGATCACAGCGTCTATGAGTGCCCCGCGACTGCCTGTCGTTGGTACAGCGTGCCAGTTCGTACCGCAAAAAAACTTGGACCTCTTAGTCGACGGTTGGTTGCAATCAACCGGATCCGGAATCAAGTCGCGGTTGTTGCTGATCGGAGATGGACCTGAACGCGAACGGATCGAACAACGCTTGTCAGGCGTCGACGCTTCGCTTTGGCATACGACAGGCTGGACGGACAAGTACGCCGACTACTTAGCACAATTGGATGTCTTCCTGATGACCAGTCACTTCGAAGGACTGCCACTGACGCTAATTGAAGTCGCCGGCATGGGGATTCCCTGTATTTTGGTTGACTTCAATGGTGCCGACGAAGTGGCACGCCAAGCTTGGTGGGTAAAAGTTGTAGTGGACCGAGACGCAAAGACGCTTGGAGCAGCGATCCAGGAAACAATCTGCAGTCTCGGCAAACAAAAGGCCAGTGAAAACGAATTGGCGACGTTTGTCGCGGCGTTCTCGCCGTTGCGAATGGCGCGTGAGTACCTGGATCTGTTTGCGGATAAACCGTAAATTCCGGACAGATGGATCGATCGACCGCACAGAGTGATATTCGCAAGGCTATTGCACGCGTGACTTGCAGGAAAGATAAAACAGTCTTGGCTATGTGTAACTGGTGGTTGTAAGCGGCTATATGAAACTAATTCTTAATTACTGATAATGAGACCAGGAACAGCGACACCTCGAGTAATTGTCTGCCAACACGGCTCTCGCCACCGCTATGCGATTCCACGAATGTTGGAGCAGGAAGGTATGCTGGTGGCGCTGTATACGGACTCGTCAGCGCACAGTCATTTAGGGACGGTGTCAAAGATTTTTGGCCGCCTATTGCCCGAATCGATCCAGCGGCTTTCACGGCGCATCGTCAAAGGAGTCCCTAAGCAAAAAATCGTTTCCTTTGACTATCCTGCGCTGCGTAAGATGGTCGTTCGATCGAAAGGGCCGTCTGTTCTACATGTTGATAAACAGTACGGCGATTGGGCCGCTGAAAGGATGATTCGTCGCGGGGCAGCGGATGCGACGCACGTCTATTCGATGAATCGATCCGGTTTGGAGTTTGTCAAGTTTGCTAAGACCAAAGGCTGCAAAAGCGTAATCGATATCTTCATTAGTCCGTCCACTGAACGCGTCATGCGGGAAGAGAGCGAAAACTTTCCTGACTGGGGTGCCACGTTCAAGGATGCTGAATACGAACTTGGGATGGAATTGTGGAAGAAGACAGCAGAAACTGGCGATCTGTTGTTATGTCCGTCCGAGTGGGTTGCAAAAGGAATTCGCGAAGTATCGCCTGAATCAAGTGGCAAAATACGAATTGTCCCCTACGGCTGTTCGATTAACTACCAAGGCCGTCGCAATTCACCTGTTCCTGGTCGAGTACTTTTCGCTGGCGGAGATGCGCTGCGAAAAGGCTTGCACTATTTGGCTCAGGCCGCATCGGTACTGGAAGAAGATATCCCCAATCTGGATATTCGCGTCGCTGGCGGACTGCCACCGGAGGTGCTAAATCATCCTGTCGCAAAAAGCCTAAACTTCCTTGGGAAGCTCACGTCAGAGCAAATGAAAGAGGAGTACCTGTCGGCTGATATGTTTGTCTTGCCGTCGCTCTCCGAAGGATTTGCTGGTGTGGTTGCTGAAGCGATCGGCGCGGGGTGTCCTGTTGTTGTCACAAATGAATCTGGTAGCCCGATCGTTCACGAGCGCGAAGGCCTTATCGTTCCGTCAGCAAACGTAGATGCATTGGCAGACGCGATTCGCATGCTCATCACCGACCGGCAGCTACGTGATGAATGCTCGAAAAACTGTATCCAGCAGATTCCTTTCTATGCCGAAGACGCTTGGAAGCGTAGATTGATCGACGCTATCCACTCGATTGGCTGAATCAGGATTTGCAAACATGAATAGAACACAGAAACTGCGTAAGGCGATGCCATGGCTTTACAAACTTTACTTGTGGATTCAGCGTGGGCCGATGCACGAAGTCAACTTGATCAAAGTCGCTTGTTCAGACTATTGGCGATATCGAAAGTACTCATTCCGCGACAAGACATCGTCGGTTGACTTGGATAATCTGACATCGGTGATCATCAAGTATGCGCACTCGATCGAAAAAGGGTTTTCGATGCCCGAGTTCCGACCGGGATTCGGACGATCCGTCCTGGAAGCCCTGATTGTGCAGATGGCGAAATACGACTCCCAAGGATACGATCATCAGACGCTGGCCTATCAGAAGGCACAGTCAGTACTCGCTGAATACATTTCTTGCCATAAAGCGATCGACTACGACCTGGGAGAGTTTCGCGATGTGCTGATGCCTTGGGTCGATGAGTCCAGCGGCGTCGGTGGATATACTGAAATTAATGGCAATGAAATGCTTGCCAGTGCAGCGGGTGATTTCGCCGCGTGTGCGATCAGTCGGCGCAGTGTGCGTAACTATCGCGACAAACGCGTCAATATGGATGACATTCGCGATGCCGTAAGGATCGCACGCCAGACCCCTTCTGCATGTAATCGGCAGTGTTGGCATACCTACATCATCAGGGACCCTGAAATGCGAGCAAACGTCTTAGCGTTACAGAACGGAAACCGAGGCTTTGGACATTGCGCAGACTTTGTCGCTGTGATCACAGCAGACATGAAAGGTTTCGCGGGGGCTGGCGAGCGACATGGGACTTACATCGACGGCGGACTTTATGCGATGTCGCTCATGTATGCGTTGCACTACAAAGGCATTGGCACATGCCCTTTAAATTGGATGGTCCTGCCGTCCGTCGACAAAAAGCTGCGCCAACTGCTTCGCTTAAGCCCGTCCGAAAACACGATTATGATGATCTCGGGCGGCTTGATCCTAGACCACTTTCGAGTGGCTAAATCAGCCCGTAAAAGTATCGATGACCAATTGACAATACTTTAGATTTCCTCAAGCCCACTATCAGTGACAAAAGTTGACGCGATGCGAATTGGTATCCTGACATTGATGCACGGCTACAACTACGGCGGCGTTCTGCAATGTTACGGTGTGAAACGAGCACTAGAGTGCCAAGGTCATAATGTTGAAGTCATTGATTTCCATCCTCGACCGGGATGGAGAAAAGCCCGTCACATCGCCGGCTACCTCGGTAGTGTAGGAGAGCGACTGGCCGTCGATCTGATTTCCGCAAAAAAGTATGGCAAACAAATCCATCGGTCATTCCAAGACTTTCGTCGTAACCGGCTGAATCTTTCGCCACCGTGTAATTCCACCGCCGATTTGCAGCGATTGATGCAGCGTTACGATGCGATGGTAGTCGGCAGTGATCAAGTGTGGAATCTCGACTGGGCGATTCCAGAGTACTTCTTCAGTTTTGCCAACGACTACCAGGGCAAGTTGTTCAGCTATGCGGCCTGCTTTGGGCATCGCAAGCAAAGCAGCGAGGTACTGGAAGCGGCAGGCAGTTGGCTAACACGCTTCGACGCAATTTCAGTCCGTAACGGCATGTCGCAAAGCATCGTCAAGAATGCCAGCAAACGTGATTCCATGATTGTCGCCGACCCAACTTTGTTGGTGTCGTTTGATGACATGGTAGAGGCACCCGAATTACCTTTTGACGATTACATCTTATTGTACGCGCTGTCAAATGCACGTTACCATGACGCGATCGATCACCTGAAGGCGATCGCGACAAAAAAGGATTTGCCGATTGTTGCGGTGCAATCAGACGTACTGCAGAACTGGGATATGTCCGCCGCCGATTACTGTGTGAAGAACCCGAGTGTAGAGCAATGGCTTGGCCTATTTCAAAATGCTTGTTTCGTGCTGACAGATTCTTTTCACGGAACACTGTTTTCGATTAAGAATCACGTGCCATTTCTGAACTACATCGGCACCGCGACCAGTTCCGAACGGGTTGCATATGTAGCGCAGCGGTACGGTCTAGCCAACGGCTACTATCCACCCGATCAGTACGATCACGCCAGCGTGATCGACTTTAACTCGATCGATCGACAGATTCAAATTCACATTGATGAATCGTACAAGTTCATTCAGCAGATGAACGCTTAAAGTCTTTGCGGCTCCGTGCTTTGTCCATCGCCACCTCGCTCTAGTCTGTACAGACCACGTCAATGGCTTCGCTTCGCATAACACATGTCACGAAAACACTGGACTCGGCTGCTGGCGGTGTGCCTGTTGTTGCGATACGTCTTGCTGCAGCCGCTGCCGAAGTAGGCCATCAGGTAACGTTAGTCGCTGAGGAACCATCCGCATCACTAGCGTATGAACGGACTGCGATTCATGGTTTTGATACGGTCAACGTTCAGTTTTGCGAACCAGTATCGATAAAAGGGATTTTTTCAGATCCTCCGCCTGGAGATGCTTTGGTCAAAGCGGTCACTTCTTCCGACGTAGTCCATATGCACGGCGTTTGGGATCCGGTTTTGGTTCGCGCCGGTCGAATTGCTCGACAGCAAAGTGTGCCCTATTTGGTTGCACCTCATGGGATGTTGGACCCGTGGAGTCTGCAGCAGGCACGCGTCAAAAAGCGTATCGCGATGGCAACCACACATCGTTCGCTGCTTGCCGGTGCTGCATTGATGCACGCATTGAATGCAACGGAAGCCGAGCTTTGGGGACCGCTGAAACTAAACTCGCCAACAACGGTCATTCCTAACGGGATTGACCTTCGAGATTTGCCTGTCGCCGATCCGCAACGCGTGAAAGCGATGCGAGAACGGTTCGGGATTAAAGGCAGGAAGGTCATATTGTTCCTTGGGCGTCTGCACTACAAGAAAGGGCTTGATGTCTTGGCGGCAGCATTTCTAAAAGTTGCTAGAAAACACGACGATGTGTCACTGTTGGTCGTTGGTCCGGACGGTGGAGCACGGGGCGAGTTCGAATCCGAGATTGTGAAATCCCAGCTTCACGAACGCGTTCATATCGTTGGACCGCTATTTGGTGCAGATAAGTATGACGCATTGTGGCTGGCAGACCTCTTCTGCTTGCCGAGTCGTCAAGAAGGATTCAGTATTGCGATTCTGGAAGCAATCGCCTGCGGATTGCCTGTCGTGATCAGTCAACATTGTCATTTTGATGCAGTTCGAGATGCGGATTTGGGGCGAGTTTGTGATTTAGACGCAGATAAGATTGCAGCAGGGTTATGCGAGATGCTACAAAGTGACTTGACAATGAAACCGATCCTCGAAAGAGGTCCCCAGTGGGTGGAAGATCACTTTTCCTGGAAACAAGCTGGCGCACTTCTATTACAGCACTACGAACGTTGCCTACGTGACTCACCGCATAGTAACGATTCAGCTAAACGAATTCTGCAACGCAGGTTTTGATCGGGGAACCAGTCGGCTGCGTGAAGTCATGTGGCTGGTTATTCGACCGTTGCTTTTTCAACTATCCGTTCCCTTGCGGGCCAAATTCGGGGTGGCGCATTGCGCATGTTTGATGTTAGCGTCGGCGTAGGGTGGTCATTCGTGCTGGTAATTGCATCTCTTTTTTCCTGACGTGTCACTATTATTGAGCACTGCGTCAGCAGAATGACATGATTTGCTTTGCGTGTAATGGAGGGTTAATCCTCATTCTACGGGAGATGATATCATTCGTCCTATTGGCAGTGCGATTGAATTGGAGAATCGACGCAAGGATACGGTGCGTCGAATTCGTGCCGGCGAACGTGTACCGATGTGGCAAATAATCTCGGCGTGAGCAGAGTCACGGTCAGCAAATGGAAGAAAACTGCGATTAATGGTTGCCTCAGAGTACTCAACGCGGTACCACAGCATGTTCCTCAGTCGCGAATGTCCGGTGAACAGAAACGACAACAAAAAAAGATTTTGATCGGTGGCGCGATGGCACGAGGCTATCCAACGGATATTTGGACCTGTGATCGGATTGCCCATGTTGCACTCGAGGAGTTTGGGATCAGCTACAACTCTGCACATTTGGGACGAATCCTTCATAAGATGGGATACTCTTGCCAAAAGCCCACCAGTCATTCACGCGAACACTAGGCTCTGTCTGAAAACCATGTTGCCCGTTATTTCGTACGAATGAGAGGTAAGTTAGTTCGAACGAAAGGGAGGAGGTAATCATGGTGGGGCGGCATTGCTTAACCGACGATCAATGGGAACTAATTGCGGATCTAGTG
>NZ_JBFHFD010000030.1:0-29867 GCF_041583735.1 Novipirellula sp. | reverse complement strand
CACTCCGGTTTCCTTTGGCGCCGTTGGCACGCCGATCCTGATTGGCGTCAGCAGCGGTTTAGCGGGGGAAGGGACGATCGATGGTTTTGCGCAAAGCCATGGATTTGCCGACGGAGGGACGCTGTTATCGTTGATCGGTTTGCGAGTGGCGATGCTGCACGCGATCGCTGGGGCGTTGATCCCGCTGTGGTTGGTGGGGTTGATGACGCGATTCTTTGGCGAAAATCGCTCCTTCAAAGAAGGTTTGGCGATTTGGCGTTTCGCTCTTTTTGCCGCGTTTGCGATGACGATTCCGTATCTCTTGGTCGCCTGGTTGTTGGGTCCCGAGTTCCCATCGCTCTTAGGAGGGCTATGCGGTTTGGCAATCGTGGTCCCCGCCGCAAAGGCTGGGTTCTTGATGCCCAAAGCGGACGCGATTTGGGATTTCCCCGCTGCGGACAAATGGCCAGACGATTGGTTGGGACTACCGCTGTCCAATCCGCAAAAGGACGCCAGTGCCTGTGACGATGCGAGGCCAATGGGATGGATCTCGGCATGGTCGCCGTACGTGATCGTCGCCTTGCTGCTGGTGCTAACTCGGCTTGATTCGTTGCCAGGACTCGAGTGGTTGACGGGACATGACGGATCGCCGGCACAGTGGGTCAAATCGTTTGCGGTGCCCGTGAGCGAAATCTTTGGCACTTCGATCTCCGAGATCATCCGTCCTGTCTATTTGCCAGGCACCGTGTTTGTGATCGCGTCGCTCATCGCCGTGTTGTTCCAGCGAGTGCCGATGCGGGCCTGCGCTGCGGCCTGCGGTGATTCGTTTCGCACCATTTTGCGAGCCTCGGTGGCCTTGGTCTTTACCGTGCCGATGGTCCAGGTATTTATCAACAGCACCCACGGGGCGGCCGGGTACGAGTCGATGCCCATCACATTGGCCGAAGGAGTCAAGAACACGGTCGGCGACGCGTGGCCGGTATTTGCGACGTTCATCGGTGGTTTCGGAGCATCGATCGCTGGCAGCAATACGATCAGCAACATGATGTTCTCGTCGTTCCAATTCAATGTGGGCGAGAAACTCGGTGTCGATCCGGTTTGGATCGTGGTGTTACAAGCCGTTGGTGGCGCCGCCGGGAACACGATCTGTGTCCACAACGTCGTGGCGGCGTCGGCTGTGGTCGGGTTGGTGGGCAAAGAGGGCGTGATCATCCGCAAAACGTTGTGGGTGTTCACCTATTACGCATTGCTGCTGGGGATCATTGGCTACGCGATCGTGTGGTGGGGGCGGTGAGGCCGATTGAAACGCGTCCGCAAGCCCAATGCCATCTACGTTGACGCTAACCAGGTGGTTGTGTAGCGGTGCGCCGCAAGCCGCCCGGTCGAAATTGAACATCTTACCGAGCGGGCGCCCGACGCTAGCGCGTTCGTCTCACAAAATGGGATCATCGAATTAGCAATCAGGCACTGAAATCGATGTGCGGCGGTGGTTCCTCGGGATCGGTTGGCGGCGTCACATCGAGATCGGTGGCTTCCTGTTCCGCCGCGGTTTCCTCGGGCTGCGATTCTTGTTCGTCGTGCTCTTTGGCGCGTTCGAAGGTGTCGTACATTTGCCGGCCGTCGCCGCCGCGATCATGCGTTTGTTCGCTCGAGTCGATGGCACTCGCTTCGGCTGTTTTGCCACCAGGGTTTTCAGCGGTCGCTTGTCGCTTGGTGGCTTCGGCGGCTTGCGAGTCGGCCTCGCCTCCGCGGGCGGCGGCTCGAGCGGTGCCAGCGACGGACGCCGCGGCGGAGCTAGGATTGACTTGCATGATCACTAACCTCACTGATTTCGAGACGAAGGAGGTTCGAAAAAGGGATCGTGCTAACGAAACCAGTTTCCAAATCCGCGTGGTGACGATTCGGTCGCTTCGGGGGCGACGTCACCAGGGTTATTTATACCAGGATTGGCGTTGGTGATCGTCGGAATAAATCGTTCGAGCGTTTCGCCGACCCCTTCGAAGGCACGCCGTTCAATCGTCGGAGCGTGAATCGGCCCCTTCACGTCAATTGTCCAGAGCGTGTACTTTTCGCCTCGCAAGGGGCGAATGATTTGCGTAAACGCGTTCTGCGGGCTGACCCGAGTATTAAACGAGAGGTCCAGTTCACGACGTCCATCGAGCGACCCACTGCCCTCTAGTGCAACCCAGTCGCCCCACATTTTCAGTTCGTTGAAGTTCAGCGTGTCGCCAAAAACGCTGAACTGCACCGTGCCATCGGTGAACGCCACATCTTCGGTCGGCTTGATCCGCAGTTGGTTCAGGACCTGCACGATCAGAGGCAATTGATACAGGTTTGCTTTGGTGACTTGGGCGGTGCCGGTGCCTTTGAGGAATTCGAGTGTTCCCAAGCTGCCTTCGAGTGACGCGTTGCCTGAAAACTCGCCACTGATTTCATTATCGACATGGCCAAAGTCGGCAAGAATTGTCGGCACTTGAGCATCACGCACGGCGATGTCGACATCAAAACTGCCCGAGGAAAGCTCCAAGTCGCCACGCAATTCGATAACGCCATCAAACACTCGGCCGGTGATCGACCGTGTCGCGGGGACCGTCGACGGGGCCATGTTGGCTCCGGCCAAATGAGACGAGGCAAGGTTGCTGCGAACGCCCAATTTCAACACATCGTCGACCACGGTAAAGGGGCCTTGGATCGACGTGATTTGCAGATCATCGACATGCATCGAGTCGATATGCACATCGCCCGCCGCACGAATACCTTGCTGGTCACGGCTACCGACGACCGAGATTTCACCTCGCAGCGAGTGTACCGGGCCAACATCCGCGATCCGGTTCCCCTCGAGTTGCAAGGCGATGTCCCAGTGAATCAGTGGTTCGATGTGATCGGCGTCGGGCAACGTGATCTTCGTCTGACCTCGCAGGCTGACCGGACCTCGCAATTGCAATCGCCGCATCGCTTCCCGCATTTCATTAGGCAACGCGGAAATCAATTCGGCATCGGGATTCAGCCGGCTGCCGCCTTTCATATTCAGCGTCAAATCCCAACGTCCCGTGGGTCCTTGGACACAAAATCCGTCGGCGGCCAACCGTGTTGCGCCGTGTTGTCCATTGAGCGAGTCGATGTAGACCTTGGATCCATCGTAGCGGACCGTGCCGCTGCTGATGTCGATGCGATAGGGAAGCGAACACGGTCGCAGACTGAGCGTGCGGTTGTTGATCTGGTTGGCGTAGATTTGCCGAGCAGTCAAATCGATTTGCAGCGGCCCCGAATGCTCTTGTTGCGTCACCCAAACATCGGCTTCGTCCAAAACGCCGCCTGGTGCGAGCGAGTCCCAGGTGTGTTGGGCTGATTCGGGAAGCGAGGATCGCAACGCATCGTCCATCGGGATGTTGGTCGTTTGGAACACCAAGGCGAGCTGAGGCGGCACTTCGATCCCGCTGCCTGAATCGGAAATACGAAACAGGTTCGGGTCGGGCGACGGCTTGGGAATTCGGTAGGTACCTTCACAACGAACCACCCCTGAATTGGCGCTTAAGCCTCGAAAGTCGGTGATCCGCACGACATCTTCGTTGACCTCGATGCGGCCATCGACGTTGTACAACGGGTAGGCAAATTTTTCGTAACGCAAATGGCCATCGATGATCCGCAAATCCAATTGGCGGGTATTCCGTCCGCTCGCGTCGGTGCCAAACATCGCACTCGCCAAATGCACGGCTCCGCGAGGCCGTAGCGAGCGAACACACGACTCGAGCGCTGACTGGGGCGCCCCGCGATGCGTCAGCGATTTGATTAACGTGCTATCGATGGCAATGGGGCCGTCCGCAGCCATCACAAACGTCTTCTCGTTGGTGATCCCCGGACGAATGGGCAAGCGAAACGCACACTGCATACGGTGGCTGTCGATGCGACCGTTCAGCGAATCGCTCGATGCAATGCCATCGCGGACTTCGATGCGGCCGACCAATTGGTGCACGGGATAGGGGAATTTTTCATAGCGAATGTCGACCCCTTTACAGATCACCTCGGCATCCGCGTCCCAGATTCCGGTACGGCAAGTCACGTCGGCTTTGACATCGATACGGCCGCGGGGCTGCAAGTGATCCCAGCCGCGACGTATCGCCTCGGGCAGCACCGATGCAAATTGGTCATCCAGTAGCAGTCCGTTGGTCGCGACCTTCAAATCGGCGTCCAGCGGCCACCGATCGCCTCGCAGTTCGCCGTGGACACGGACGACCGCTTCCCCAAGCGAGGCCTGGGAGGCTTCGATCTGGATCGCTTGCGGTTCCGCCACAAACACCCCTCGCAGCTGAGTGATCGGTTTGGGCAGCTTGGCGTGAGTGAATTGTCCTTCGTGAATCGTCGAGCGGACACGGTACTTCAAGTCGCGACCGGGGGCATGGAAAACCGAGCACGAGAGGTCACATACACATTGCAGCCCACGCACATCGACCAATGGCTTTTGCAGCGTCGCGGGTAAACGGTTAAACAGTTCACGATCAATCTTGACGCCACGCACCGAACAGCGGACGTCGCTCGCAGCGTTGACGCTGTCCCATTGGACGTGAAACGCGTCCGCCAAATCGCTCGAACCGGTGGCGGTCACGGTGCGGTCAACGCCGCCATCGAGCCGCTCTGTATTGACCAGACTTAGCTTGGCAATCTCGGTGCTGACCGGCCGCTGGCTCGCCGCGGGATCGTACCAATGAATGGTTCCTCGCAGCAGATCGATGCGAGGTGCTTCGGGGCCAAGTTTCGGCAATGGCATCAGATCCATCAACGACGGCGTGCCGTCGTCACTCAATGTGACGTTGGCATGAAAGCCGGTGATGGCAACTCGATTCGTCGTCAGCGGGACTTCTTTGTCCAGCAGTTTTTCGGGATGAACGTTGGCAACGACGACCAGTTGTTCAATGCGGACGAGCTCGCGAAGCGGAGCGGCAATCGCTGCAGGATTCGTGATGACGATGTTTTCAAAAATGACCCCCACCGAACTCTCGAAACGGCCCCGCCCGATCGAGACATCGTAGCCAACGTAGTGATCTTGCAACTTCTTTAGCAAATGACGCCGAGCTTGTTCCCCAAGCGTATCGGGGGCCAGCATCGGGACAACCGTAATGAGCGCAGCTGAGATCAGCGCAGCCCACACCCATCGCGCTAATGCACGCGACGTTTTGGGTTTCGGATCGGATTTGGACCCAGCCAATCGCAAACAGCCTATTCACAAACCAAGGGCATCCATGTCCCCTGATGCCGGGGGGCCGTAAAAGACCGCTCAGCACGAGGTTAATCTGTCGCGATACTAGTCCGAGGCTCAGCCGCCAAGCCACCCCAAAAACGACCAGAACTGGTAGATCCACGGCGATTGCCAAGGAGTTTGCAACGCAGTCGACATCGAAAACACACTGAGTGCTAGCATCGCGTGGAAGATGCCTTGCTTCTGTGGTTTATCTGAATACTCATCAAGAATCGGTGCTAGCATTATTAGCCACATCGGCGTGAACCATAACACCCAGCGAAAACAGCAACTAACGCCGCCGTAATTACGATCAATTAGCGGGCGTGCGAGATAGAACAGCAAGCAAACAACGCTAGCAATTAAGACAGCTAGCGTGAACCGACGATAGTCGTGAGGCCCGAACGAGAGTCCTTTGATCAGTCCGAGCGGGACGAGCAAGAAAATGGGGGTGAGCGAAAAAATTCCGTGATGACCGATCGTCATATTTAAAAAATAGACGAACCGAGAGGGTTCCCCCAGGTCGACGCCCCTCCGTCGACCATCTTGCCAGTAGCTATTGGGGTACTCATACCAATCGTCCCAATAATGCAGCGCCCAGTTTCCGCTCGCGGTTCGGGTCAACGAAAAGAGTTGATCGTCGTCGCTGCGAACACTCCAGCGTCCTTTTTCATCGGACAGTTTGACGGTGATTTTCTGCGACGATTGGATCAAATTCCGTTGCACGATTTCGCGATGAATTTGCTCGCTGGGAATAGGATCGAGCGACGCGTCGATCTCGGCAATCAAATCGCCGTTGCCGCGATGCGCGTAGGGCGGTCGCAAACTGCCATGAGCGGCATAGTTGGTCCCAAAAAATGCTGCGGCCACAATGATCAATCCTGCTGTAAACGGCAGCAGCGATCGAGTATCGACCCAGACAAACAGCACGAACCACAGCACCATCATCGACAGTGCCGGCAGTTCGTTGGCCGCGGTAAACGCAGCTGCCAATCCAGCCAGCAGATACACCCCCCACGGCATCACGGTGGAGGTGCCGGTGACCGAGTCGTCTAGTTTCTCGCACGCCAACAAGTAGATCCACATCGTTAACGCAGTGAAGGCGGCGGCGACCAGATGATTGTTCAGCGTCATCGAAAAGGGCAATAGCATCGTACCAAAGACGGTTGCTAACGCGAGCGATTGCCGGGCCCACGAATTTCCACACACACGTTCGATCGATCCGATCGTGCCAAAGTAAAAGAGCGCCAGCAACGGCAGATTCACCAGCGCCAATACAATCCGTGTCGCATAGATCGGATGCTCGGTCATCGAGAGCCCGAGCAAGCTATTGACGAAAAAGTAGACTCCCGCCACCAAAGTTGGAAACAACGGCGGTTTGCTGCTGTAGTAATGCAATTTGCCATCCTCGCCACGATGACGCACCTTGTCGATCGTGTTCCACGGGGTACGGTTCTTGGCGCCTTTGAGGTTGATTTGGCGATCGATCTCGTACGTGCGATCTTCGACCAGCGCGGCGACGGTACACCAGCGGCTGCGATCATTGGCACTCAAGAACGCAGTGTCCCCCTCGCGGCTGGTCACGGTGGCGATTCGGCCCGCCGCGATTCCCAGCCCGATCAAAATCAATAAGAGGTAGGCGGTACGTCGTTTCTTGCGTTCTTGCGTGTCTTTGTGCATCGAGGTCGATCGTGGATTGAATGATGGGAATGTGGGGTGGCGTTGTCGTCTTTGCAAAAATCAAAGTCGGCAATGGCAACGTGACATTTTAAGCTTGCGTGTTTTGGTCACCGATTCGTTTGGCAACACTAAACGGTGTCTGCGTGTCGCGAGACAGTGAAACGATCAACTCTGCCAATAGGCCTGCGAGTAGAAACTGGGCTCCAAGTAGGACCGCAACGATGCAGTAATAAAAGATCGCTGTTTCGTGCAGATGAATATCGCGAATCGATGCACTCGCGCGGCTGATCACCCACCATGCGGACAAGCCAACGATGCCCAGGCCACCGAAGGTAAAGAACAGCATTCCCGCGGTACCAATCAGATGCAACGGGCGTCGAGAGTATCCCGTCAGGAAGTAGATCGTCATCAGATCCAGAAATCCCTTGATCAGTCGCGACACGCCATATTTCGAGCGACCGAACTTACGAGCATGATGTTCCACTTCGATCTCGCCGACTCGCCAACCTTTGGCCGCTGACAACACAGGTACAAAGCGATGCAACTCGCCGTACAGTTTGACTTCGTCAAAGATTTCGCGGCGGTACGCTTTGAATCCGCAATTGTGATCGTGCAAATGAACCCCCGTCATCCGGCTGACCAACCAATTGAATACCCGGCTGGGCAGCACTTTATGCCAAGGGTCGTGCCGTACCCGCTTCCAGCCGCTGACGACATCTTTTTGCATGTCGAGTTGATCGAGGAAACGTGGGATCTCTTTGGGATCGTCCTGTAAGTCGGCATCCATCGTGATCACAATTTCGTTCTTCGCCACTTCGAAACCTGCGGATAAAGCAGCGGCCTTGCCAAAATTGCGGCGAAGTTTGATCGCACAAACCGAGGGGTCTGTCGCTGCGATCGCTTCGATCACCTGCCATGAATCATCGTTTGAACCATCGTCGACAAAGATGATCTGACGCTCGATTTGTTCCGTCTGGCAAACCTCCGCAATGGCGGTATGCAGTGCGTTTAATGATTCGCTTTCGTCTAAAACCGGAATGACAAAGGAGACGCTGTGAACAGGCAACGGAATTCTCGATAACGGGATCACAAAGTAAACGTTCCCTGCCAAGCGGAGGGGTTAGGCTGCATGGGATGCAGGAAACAAAACGCCACTGTACCGGTTAGTGGGGGGGCTATCCATGGGACTGTGGGATGCCAGAAAACGGAGGTGTCTTTTTTTTCAGTCGACCCCGTCCGGGATCAGAGCACTTGGCGGCCTCATTTTCGTTCATTTTGGCTCGGTTTCGAGCAAGCAGTTGTTGCGTTGATCCGTATTTTTCCTGCGTCAATACCGCAAGATCAGTGAGAATCGCAGAGCAAGTCTGCGGGAGATCACGGCGGAAAGCGACCGGCACAGCAAATGCATTATCAAAATGTCGCGATTACGGTCGCCAGCCGTTTCGATTCTTCTCGCCACGGCTGTATTCACGCTCAAATTGAAAATGGGAAATGAGGCGATGGCTAATAAAAACAAACGAGTCGAGAATGCGCGAACCGAAGAGGAACGCGAAGAGTTACGAAACGAAGATCCCATCACCGGCGAAGCGGGATCGCATCCTGTGGGTACCGGTGTCGGAGCCGCGCTCGGGGGTGCTGCGACCGGTGCTGCCGCTGGCGCCGTTGCTGGTCCCATCGGCACGGTCGCAGGCGCCGTGATCGGAGGCATCGCGGGCGGTTTGGCAGGCAAGGCGGTCGCTGAAAATATCGATCCCACGGTCGAGGTGGCCTATTGGCGAGACGAGCATCAAAACCGCGAATATTACAATGACGCCTACAGCTACGACGACTACGCTCCGGCGTATCAAGCCGGCTGGGAATCGTTCGATCCGGACGTCAACGAAGACTGGGCCGATCGCGAACGAATTGCGCGTCAGCGTTGGGAGCAAGAAGGGGGCGCCCCCTTGATGCCTTGGGACGACGCCCGCCCCGCAGCCGAGGATGCCTACACTCGCGTCCGCAACCGCACGGTCAATAAGCCCCGTTAACAATAAGCCCCGCTAATAATAAGCCCCGTTAATTCGCGAGGAAGCAAGTCACTGGCGCCGTGGATCTTACACGGCGTGTCGACTCAATCGGAATTCAGATTGCAATTGTGAGCCGCGGGCCGTAAGCACCGGGGCATGCAAACACCCCGGCCGCTTACGTGTCGCGGCTCACAAATGCGTCGCTCAGTGCTTTGACGTCCCCGGCACAGCTTGAGATGCTGAATGCTTTATTTGCTCCCGCTGGCAAGATCCAAAAACACGATGCACGATGGATTGCCAACCGGAGCGTAGTGGTCGGTAAAGTCCAAACCCCCGCTGGCGCGGTCGACGCGGAACACCGCAATGTGGTCAGCGCGTTGATTGCAACAATAAAGAAAATTGCCAGCCGGATCGAACTGAAAACTTCGCGGGTAATTGCCTCGCGTCCACTCTTCGCCCACATAGCTTAGTTCGCCATCGTCGCCGACCGAGAAGATCCCGATGCTGTCGTGCAATCGATTGCCCGCATAAACAAACTTGCCATCGGCAGCAACCAAGATTTCCGAGCAAAAATTGCTGCCAGTAAACTCTGGCGGCAACGTTGAAATGGTTTGCCGTGCGGTCAACCGGCCCGTTTGCTCTTCGTAGTCGAACAACACAATCGTCGATCCTTCTTCTTGGATCGAATAGAACCAACGGCCGTTAGGGTGGAAATGGAAGTGTCGTGGTCCATCCCCCGCGGGCAATGCGATCGCCGCAGGATCATTAGGCGTAAGCTCGCCCTTTTTCGCATCAAACTTCCAGACAAAAATCTTGTCCAATCCCAAGTCCGCATGCAAGACAAAACGCCCCGATGCATCGGCTTGGACCATATGAGCATGCGTACGATCATGGCCACTGATGGCAAAACTGCCCTTCGGCGCATGCGTGGCCGTGGTCGGCCCAATTTCGCCCTCGTCGACTTTAACGTCGCTGGCGTCACCCAATGTGCCATCGTCCAAGATCGGCAGCACGGCGATGGAACCGCCAAAATAGTTGGCGACTAACACGTGTCGACCGGTCGGATCGATACTGACGTACGTCGGTCCGGCGCCGCCTGAGCGGACCGTATTGAGCATGGTCAATTGACCACTCTGGCGATCGATCGCAAAGGCACTGACGGAGCCTTGTTTGTCCGCGCCAACTCGATCGGTCTCGTTGGCCGAGTACAGCCGACTTCCATCGGCGCTGACCACCAGACTGCTGGGACTCGTTCCCATCCGGTAAGTCCCGACGGGCGTCATCGCTCCGGTGGCACGGTTGATCTGGAAAATATGAATGCCTCGGCCATTACCTGGTGGCAGGTCGACTTGCGTGGGTAACACGTCACGAAGCGGCGAACTGAACGTGCCGACGTAGGCAAACAGCGGTTTTTCCGCATCTGTGGTCTGGCCCTGCAGCGAGCGGACGAACAGCGGCAAGGCAAGAAAAACAAAGGCAAGGATTCGCTGCAAGAATCCAAAAGCGTGATTTCGTGTCGTCATGGCAAATTCGAGGTGGGTAATCGAGGCGGGTAATTTCTCGTCCGCAAACAAGCAGACGGCTGATTTTGTTAGCCGTTTTGGCGTTGGCCACAGTTTCGTCACCATCCAAGGTGTCGTACTAAATCAGCTGACTCACGAGGGGTGGGATGGGGTGGGGTCTCGAGAGCTGCCCCCTACTATAACCGATCAATTGCCGTTGATCGCGCCGCGATCATCACGTTTTGTTTATGTCGTTGAATGCTCCGCAATCATCACGTTATTTTTCAATTCTTGAGGGCCTGGCAATCCAATCAACCAATAGAATAAAGCCGTCATCGAATTGGTTGAATCCAGATTTCGCATGCGTCCTGCCCCCACTGCCCCAGCCTTAGCATCGGTTTCGCTATGACTTTCATTTTTCGCTCGTTGATCTTCGTTGCGATGTTTGCCGCCGGGCCGCAGGGACTGCTGACACAGTGGATGGATCCTCAAGCGAAGTGCAAGGCGGAGGAACTTGGCTGGGTTCAGGTTTCCGCCGACGGCAAAGGATTTTCGTTGGCCGATTCGGACGACTCCTTCATCCCCTGGGGATTCAACTACGATCACGAAGGTGACGGGCGTTTGATCGAAGATTACTGGGACGACGAATGGGGCAAAATCGAGTCAGCGTTTGGCGAGATGAAAGAACTTGGCGCGAACGTGGTTCGCATTCATCTGCAGTTTGGCAAGTTCATGGAAAGCCCGTCCACACCCGACTCACGTTCACTCAAGCAACTTGCCCGTCTTGTTGCTCTGGCGGAACAAACGGGGCTGTATCTCGATTTGACGGGACTGGGTTGCTACCACAAGCACGATGTGCCGCAGTGGTACGATAATCTGAGCGAGCAAGATCGCTGGGCGGCGCAGTCGGTGTTTTGGGAAGCGATCGCCAAGCAATGCGCTCAAAGCCCTGCCGTATTCTGTTACGACTTGATGAACGAACCGGTTGTTCCCGGCGGAAACACCGCACGCACCGATTGGCTAGGCCCAGCTTTTGGCGACAAACATTTTGTGCAATTCATCGCACTGGATCGCCAAGGCCGCGATCGCACCGAGGTTGCGCAGGCCTGGATTGGACAACTTGTTGCAGCGATCCGTCAACATGACGATCGTCATTTGATCACGGTCGGACTCGTTCCGTGGAGTCTGGATCGTCCCGGATTGACCTCGGGCTTTGTGCCCGAAACGATCGCAGCGGATCTCGACTTCCTCGCGATACATCTGTACCCAGAAAAAGGAAAAGTGGACGAGGCGATTGAAACGCTTAAAGGATTTGCTGCAGCGGGCAAACCGGTCATCATCGAAGAGCTGTTTCCGCTGAAATGTGGAGCCGACGAATTAGGCCATTTCATCGACGAATCCCGTTCTCATGCCTCGGGTTGGATCGGATTCTATTGGGGTAAAACGCCAGCGGAGATACGGCCTGCGGCCACGATTCCCGATGCGTTGACTTTGGCATGGCTCGAGTTGTTTCAGAGCAAGCGTGAATCGATCCAGGGCCCACTGTCCTTGAAATTCTTGTCCAACGGCGTGACGGCGCACCGTGGTAATTCGAGCGAGTTCGCTGAAAACACCTTGGCCGCGTTTCGCAGCGGTATCGACGTCGGTGCCGACTGGATCGAATTGGATATCCTGCGTACTCGTGATGGGCAGTTGGTGGTCATTCACGACCGAACGACGCAGCGTGTAGGCGATGCCGATCGAGTGGTTGCCGAATCGAACTATGCGGAACTCGCCGAGATCGATGTTGCGACTGATTTCAGAAAACGCAAAGGCAAGTCGCTTGCCGAATGTCCGCCCGCGAAAATGCCGCTGTTAAAAGATGTGTTGGCGATTCTGAAGTCGCAAGGGAAGACGCGAGTTTCGATCCAGCCCAAGATGGATTGTGTTGCGGATGCGGTTTCGATGGTCCGATCAATGAACGCCCAGCAATGGGTGGGATTTAATGATGGGAATCTTGAATACATGGCCGAAGTGAAACGGATCGCACCCGAGATCCCTGTGTTTTGGGATCGCGGTAGCGACAGCGATATTGACAGTGACATCATCGTTGCGAAACAGCATCAATTCGAGTCATTGGTGTTGCACCAGGATGGCATCACGCCAGAGAAAGTCGAAAAGATCCGAGCGGCGGGAATCGAGGTAGGAGCCTGGACCGTCAACGATCCCGCAACGATGCAGCGTTTATTGAAGATGGGTGTGCAGCGAATCTACACCGACCACCCAAGGCTATTGTTGTCACTTAAAGCAGGACTATGATACCAGAGTTTGGTGCTGCCCCCCTATCGTTGCCTTCGTCGCGACAGCGATGCCAATTGGAATATCGAAGCTTGCGATCTGCGATCAAATTGCGGAGAAACGGACCCCTGAATTTGCAACAGCATTGCGCGCCAGTTTGGCACGCGTGAGCGCGCCTACTTGCCTTCTAAATTGCTTAGCGATAAACTAAATACGATACGTAGAAAATCATTAGGAGGCGGGAGAGTTGGCGAGCGGCGGACAGAAACGATCAACCGAAAAATGGCGTGAGCTGGGTACGATCCAGGAGACGGTGGTGGTTGATTTGCGGCGGACCGACGACCAGTTCCAATATCATTTTGGCCGACTGTTTCGAGAATATGGGCTGACCGAACCGCAATACAACGTACTGCGGATCCTGCGCGCGGCCGAGGAACCGCTTCCCTCACTCGAAGTCGCCAATCGATTGATCTCAATCACTCCTGCGATTACCAATCTGCTCGACAAGCTAGAGAAAAAAAATCTGATCGCGCGCAAGCGATGCAATCAGGATCGGCGAGTCTGGTTTATCTCGCTGACGGCCAACGGAAGTAAATTGCTCACCAAAATGGACAAACCCGTTGCAGCTCTCCACCAAAGCGTCTGCGAAGGGATGACCGAAGCAGAGTGCAAACGGCTGATCAAATTGCTGGCCAAAGCACGTTCGTCACGAGTGATTGCCGAACAGAAACCCGCTTAGCCGTTCTTTAGAATTGAGCCCTTTGCGTCTTCGCACGACCGGGCCTCGGGCGCCCCTTGGCACGTTTGCTTGATCTCAAGCAGGTCCGGAATGGGATAAGCCGAAAAAGGTAAATAACGGTAGGTCAGAAAAGAGGAAGACATGCCGCTAACCACATCCGCGCCGGCTCTTACTTCTTCTTCTCTGACATTTTAATCAATCGTTTGCATCCGGCCGCCCTCATGCCCGGCGCCATCGGCTCGCCTCGACAAAACCCAAAACTTCCGGTTCGACAGAAAACAGAGGCGGAAGGATGAAAGGATCACTGGGACGCGAATGAACGATCGTAGAGCTTGCTGAAATCGTTGATTGCGTGGCTTTGCCGGGCTTTGAAATGAGGCGAAACGTGTCTCCCCCACCCAACCATGTAGCATTCTGCTAAACGACGGAGTACCATCTGGGGGGGGAGCGAGCGAGTGAGCGGCACCCAATGGCAATGAGGAGATGTCGGCGTTTTCTCTCAAAAGTAGGATGGTCGCGATGTGTCCTGATTTGCTTTGAGTTCGCCGTTTTGGCCAGCGGATCAAAGAGCCGCTCTGCGTAGCCCCCAAATCCTACTCACATCCTTTTGGAAGCAGGTTTGTTGATGTCCGATACAATTGATTCAGAGGACCGAATTACAGCACCATCGCGTCCCAACCCTTGGAATCCTCTGCGGTCGCTTCGCCGTTGCGGTCGGTGGTCCGTGCCAGCGGGAATCGTGCTGGCAAGCATCGTGGCCTTTGCAACGCTGCGAGTGTTTGAGCCCCATTATGTTGGGAAATCGCTGTTGGGGGCCAACAGCCAGCTTATGCCTTTTCCAGGCGTAGGTCCAACGATTCAAGACTTGGCTAAATCGGAAAAAGACATCCTGTTTAGCCCCATCGTGCTCGAACCTGTTCTCGCCGATCCGAAACTGCGAACGGCCCCCAGTCTTTCGAATCCAAAATATACCGAGGTAAATCTCCTCAAAAACCTGTCGGTCAATGAGGCTGGAACAAAATCACGAATGATGGTGTCCTACGAGGATACGGACCCCGAAGCTGCAGCGATGGTTTGTAATGCAGTCGTCGACTCCTACCTGAGACAGCGAGATACATTTGCTCATCAACGCATTATCAGCATGGAACGTGAGCTTGAACCCGAGATCCAGCGTTGGCAGCAGGAGGTTGAACGAAGGCAGATAAAGGTCCATAAGCTGAGCAAAGATTTTTCAGTTTCTGCGATAAGCCACCCGGCAACCGCCGCCGTAACCGAATCTAACTTACAGTTTCTTTCACGGCTCCGCACTCAGATCTCGGATGTGAAAACACGGATTGCGGTTCTCGATGCGCAAGCCAAAATCGACGAGCCGATTGCGGAGTCGCAATCGGACGAGGATCAATCCCAACTCGCCCCTGAACGTGCGAGCTGGGCGAAGAAAATGAAACGAAAGCGTGCCCTTCTGGCAATCGAACTTGAAGTCCTCAATAAAAAATATGATGAGGAACGATCGCAACTAGAGCGATTAGGCGGTTTCGATGCGCAGTTGCAATTTGCCAAAGCCGAACTCGAAATAGCCACCGATGTGCTGAGTAAGCTAAGTTCGAGGGCCGCAGCGGTTCGCACCGAGATTAGACAAGTCGGAACTGTGCAGCTATTGGCTGCCGCGACACCGCCACATCAGCCGCTGCATTCGCTACCGCTGAAACGCGCCGCTGCCTTTTCAGGGTTAGCATTTTTTTCGCCGCTGATGCTTGGATTTGTACTTGGGTTCAAACAGGACACCGAAGCGGACGACAGTGACGACAAGTCGACTGATGCGATCGGATGAAGCGAGCGGTTTATGATTACAAAGGTAGCTGCTGAAGAGAATGCAAATTCAAGCTGAGCGTCAGGAAAGTGCGGTTCGTTTGCCGTTACATGCTTGACTTGTCCTCTACAGCAGCGATTTCCTTTTCAATCTTTCAAACAAAGAGCAACGTCACACATGCTTGAAGCTTCCACTTCAGCAGCCCCGATTCCAGCATGGGTTCGCCCCAACCCTTGGAACCCCCTCGTATCATTTGGCCGATACTGGCAATGGTCCGTGCCTACTGGAATCGTGCTGGCAAGCATGGTGGCCATTGCGACGCTGCAATCATTCGTGCCCCGCTATCGTGCATCGCACCTATTGGAACGTAATGTAGAGTACATACTATTTCCTCAAGTTCAAAACCTAGCAGCTATTGACCTCATCAAGGAAAGGACCTTGCTGTTTAGCGCCGAGGTGCTTGATCCGATTCTCGCCGATCCGAAGGTACAAACGGCACCTAGCCTTTCGGACCCTAGCTGTGCCGAGGTCAATCTCCGTAAAAATTTGTCGATCGAATTCGCCGGAACGAATACGCGAATGATGGTTTGCTACCAGGACTTAGATCCGGACGCTGCTGCGTTGGTGTGCAACGCTGTCGTTGATTCTTACTTGAGACAGCGAGATGCGAATGAAAAAAATCGAATGGACACTTTGACACGTTGGCTTGAACCCGAGGTTCAACACTGGGAGAGCGAGGTTGAGCAACGGCGTGATGAATTGGAGAAGCTGAGCAAGATGTTGCAGGGAGTCCAGGCGAACAGGGAAGCCGAGATGTATTGGAATTCCCAATACGCTCTTATCTCGCAGCTTCTGCCTCGAACAAGTGAAACAACTGTTCAGATCGCGTTACTAAATGCTCGACTTCACCAAAATGAACACCTTATCAAAATGAAATCAACAGAGGTGGATTCCCTGGCTGACCCAATGCGTGGGCGATTGGCGAAGGAAATAGAACGAGAGCGTGATCTTCTGGTAGTCGAACTGCAGGACTTGAATAAGAAAATCGCAGACGAGCAGTCCCGGTTGGAGCGACAGGGGCATCCTAGGCAATATTTGCATACTGCAGCCGACAAACTTCAAACAGCCACGGGTGTGCTAAAGAAGCTGAGGTCGAAGGTCGCATGGATTCGCATTGTAAATTTTCGCCCAAGCTTGGTAACAATGGCTGCCGCAACTCCGCCGCGCCAACCGATCAACTCGCCGCTGACACGCATCGCGACTTCTTCAGGTGTCGCATTTCTTTCGCCGCTGATGCTTGGATTTCTGCTGGGGTTCAAACGGGATACCGAAAACAGCCACAACGAAGCAGGTAGGCAGAATTGATTGGGTGAAATCCTATTAGCAGCTTGCGCGATAGCCCCGGTTGAACGTGGCTAGCGCCAAAGCGGCTAATAAACCGAACGACTCCTGCCTAACTGCTTAGCCTGATGAGGTCAGACAAGAGGAACGGCGAGGTGTCCGCTCTCATGGCTCCGTCATTCAACCATGGCAACCGTTGGCAGAGCCGCTTTCTGCAATCGTCGTTTTGCGACTGAGGAAGTCGGCACGTGTGTGTCACCGGTGATTGCGGACGAAGAACACGTTTGACCATTCTTCTCTTTTGGCCCAATATTCGGCAGCCGGAAGCCTGATGTTGCGTCAGGACCAAGAAATAGGGGGGCGGGTGGACGAGGCTACGAGTTCCTGGAATACGTAGCACTGCAGGACTCGTGACCCCTCGCCCACTACGCGAAACCCAAAACTTAAAAAAGAGTCGAAGTACTGGGAACGAACCCGAATGCGGTCACGCTCGGCGAGTAACGTCGAATTTACCCTAGTACACCTACACACCATTAGAAGAACCAAGATGACCAGTCTGAAAGAACAAACCGACGCACAGTTTGCGAAAACGCGTCAAGCTAAGCCCGAGTTCGCCCACCAGATCGACGAACTTCTCGCGAAGGCTCGTGAGTTCCAAGAAGGAGGCAAGGCGATCGCTGTGGGACAACCGGCACCCGAATTTTCGTTGCCGAATCCGCAGGGCGAAACGGTTGCTCTTTCCGCATTGCTTGCCGATGGCCCGGCGGTGGTGATGTTTTACCGAGGAAGCTGGTGCCCGTACTGCAATCTGCAATTGCGGGCGATGCAGGCTCGGTTGCCAGAGATTCGCGAGCTCGGCGCGCAATTGGTTGCAATCAGTCCTCAGATGCCCGACGAGTCGTTGACTCAGACAGAACGAGACGCCCTCGAGTTCACGGTGCTTTCGGACCAAGACGCTCGTGTTGCCGCGACATATGGTGTGGCATGGAAGGTTCCCGAGTTGATTCTCGAGCACATGCGAAACGACCGCGGTCTCGACTTGTCAGCGATTAACAACGGCAACGGTAGTGTCTTGCCAATCCCAGCCACCTTCGTGCTCTCACGTGACGGCGTTGTGGCTTGGCGATACGTCAATGTCGACTACCGTACTCGCGCGGAACCCGATGATGTGATCGCGGCGCTGAAGGACTTAAGCAGTTAGGCAGGTGTCTTTCAGCATATTAGCCGTTTTGGCGCTAGCGGGCCGTTGAGTCAATCGATATCCAAATCGCAGTCGTGAGCCGTGGGCCGTAAGGCACCGGGTAATGCGTGGGACCCGGCCGCTCACGCGCGAGCAGCTCACTAATTCAACAGTCCGCTAGCCACGGTTCCAACGTTCAACAGGGGCTAGCGCTAGTCCGCTAAAACTTTGGTATTGACGTCGGATATTGGAGGTGATTTTTTTCTTCCGGCCGATAGTGCTGTTACCTCTCCCTCAACGAAGTTGGTGGAGAGGTCGCAGAAAGGCAGCGCAACCAAAAATCACAACAAGCCCAAAGTTTTAGCGGTCCAAGCTAGCGACCAAGCGGCTAACGGGAATTCACCCAACGATTCCTGGCTACCTGCTTAACGTAATGCGAGAAAAGTAAAGAAACAAACGCGGGAAGAGACGCTGATTGTGGAACGGCGGCGTGATTTCGACCAGAATGGCGTGCCGCCTTAACGCTCTCCCACCGCATCCATGCCTCTCAAAACTTCCCAATGAATCACAACCGTCGTCACTTCCTAGCCCAATCCGCTGCTGCCGCAATCGGCGTTTCTTCCATCGCGAGTCTCGATGCTGCTTTTGCTGGCGACAGCAACCCCAAACGCATCCTGCTTCGCTCGTCGTGGCAGACCGTGAATATCGGCGATATCGCGCACACCCCTGGATTGCTGAGCATCCTGGAAACCTATCTGCCGGATGCCGAGATCATTCTCTATCCCAGCAACGTTGATAACGGCGTCGATGAGCTGCTTCGATCGCGATTTCCGAAACTAAAGATCGCCAAAAAGGGATCTCCGGAACTCGCCGAAGCTTACCAATCATGCGACTTCATGCTGCACGGCTCCGGTGCGTCGCTTGTCGCCGAGAGGGACATTCGTCAGTGGCGGGACGAAACGGGCAAGCCGTACGGCATCTACGGCATCACGCTTCCACCGAAAATGTCTCATGCCACCACCGCGACTTCTGCTGACTCACTAAGCGAAACCGTCGATGTACTTAGCGGGGCAAGCTTTGTCTATTTTCGCGATTCAAAATCGCTTGCGTTTGCGAAACAACTTGGGGTAAAAAGTCCCGTGATGGAGTTTGGACCCGACGCGGCCTTCGCCTGTGATCTGCGAGATGACGAGAAAGCGGAAGCGTTCTTGCAGGAACACGATCTTCAAACCGGCAAGTTTTTGTGTTGCATTCCACGGCTTCGCTACACTCCGTACTGGACGATCAAAGAGAACGCGAAATTTGATCATGAAAAACACCGACGCAACGAAATGATGAAGGAGCACGATCATGTTCTGCTTCGCGAGGCGATCATCGAAGTTGTCAAGCAAACCGATTTGAAGGTGCTGGTGTGCCCGGAGGACCGCACGCAGATGCAGATCGGCAAAGAAATGATCTTTGACAAGTTACCGGCGGAGGTTTTACCGCAGGTCGCGTGGCGACCGGACTATTGGTTGACTGGCGAAGCGATCAGCACGTATGTCCGCAGTGCGGGATTGTTTGGTAACGAGATGCATTCTCCGATCATGTGTGTCGGACACGGAGTCCCCGCGATCGTTTGCCGCTTTGACGAACAGACCAGTAAGGGCTTGATGTGGGAAGACATTGGGTTGGGCGATTGGTTGTTCGACCTCGATGACGAATCACGCCGTCAACAGCTTGTCGCTACCGTTTTGAGAATGGCCAAAGATCCCGCAGCGGCAAAGGACAAGGCAGCGAAGGCACGCAGGTTCGTTGAAAAACGACAGCGTGAAACGATGCAGCAGTTGAGGAGCGAGTTGGGCTAACGCGGGTACTGGAGAGGCGTGGACGAAACTTTTGGCAAGTTTCGCAACGTCGGAGAGCGTTCCGCGGGATGGGGCTGCGTGTGCGTTGCGGAAGTGGTTATGATGCATGAACTTGTTCCCTCCATGACAACGCCTTCCTACCGCTTTCGGGTCCGATGAAAACAACGGCATCGCTGCTCTCCGCCGCTTTCTTATGTTCCTTGCTGTACTACACAATTGGCAGTGGTAGCCTAGCGGGCGAAGAAACAGCGTCCTCGACCAAACCTACGCGTCCTGCGTCGCCTCCTCCGCTGCTGATCCAAACGCCCCCGCAAGACTCGCAATCGCATCTTCACAACCTATTTCAATTGACCGAGCGGATTTACTCGGGAGCGCAGCCGGACGATGACGCCGCCTTCGTCGAGATCGCTAAATTGGGCGTTCGCACCGTGGTCAGCGTCGATGGAGCTCGGCCGGACGTGGCGGCGGCGAAGCGGGCGGGTTTACGTTACGTGCATATCCCAATCGGCTACGATGGGCTGGATCAAGCCGCAGGCGAATCGATTGTCAATCTCATTAAAAACGCCGAGGGCCCGTTCTACATCCATTGTCATCACGGCAAACATCGCGGCCCCACGGCGGCAGCCATCGCGTGTATTGCGGATGGGTCTGCCGACCACGAATCGGCCATGCATATTTTGGAAAAGGCAGGCACCAGCAAACATTACCCCGGTTTGTGGCGCGACGTCAAATCCTTCGAAATGCCTGCCAACGACAAACCACTGCCCCCGCTCGTTCCGATCGCTCCGATCAATTCGATGGCTTCACTGATGGTGGCAATCGATCAAGCCAACGAACACCTCCATTCGTTTGCCGATGAGGACTGGGCACTTTTGGAATCGCATCCTGATTTACGTCCCACAGGCGAAGCAACCCTGCTTCGCGAAGGTTTCCGAGAAGCGGTGCGTCTGAGATCGTCATCCAAAACCAACGATCGAGCCAGCGACGACGACGCCTACTGGAATCAAATGATTGCCGCTGAAGAAGTCGCAGCGAAGCTCGAAGACGCGATTCGAAGTAATGACCACGCATCGGCGAATCGACACCTTGATCAAATGGGCACTTTGTGCACAAAGTGTCACGAACAATACCGTAATTGACAGTTGACGCTGTTCGCGTTCGTGACGCGACCCCAAGATCAACGACTTTGGTAGCGGCACGGCGCGAGCCGTCCGGTTACCGCGTGAAAGAAGTTCGATTTCGACCAGGTGGCTTGCGCCGCGTCGCTAAAAAAACGCCTGCTATCTCCGCCGAAACAAGTTTGGACGGAAGACTTTTTCACGACCTGAAACCTCCGTCAGTCCACGCCGCTGGGGGCGTGGACTGTAACGATGCTCCGAATACTTTAGTTCGACGCCGCTGCGGTGGCGGGCAATTCACGAATCGAAACGTCTCGGAATTCAACGGGATCGCTGTGACCAGCGAAACCGAAGTAACCGGACTTGCGATCCTTGCCAGGGTGCGGTCGGTCGGCCAAGAATTCAGTGACCTCCGCGACATCGCCGTCCAAAATCACGTTGCCGTTTAGTTCCACTTTGATTCGGCTACCATTGACGGTCACTTCTTGGAAATTCCACTGGCCGGTTTCTCGCAAATAACCTCGTTTTGCTGCGATCATTCCATAAGCGCTGCCGTGATATTGACGTGGGTCAAGCTTGGCGTACTTAGGGTGTTCTGAATCAAGAACCTGCAACTCGGTCATCGCTTGGTAGGCCGCATCGCCGGAAAGCGGCGAGCGAATTGCCAGTCCGTTATTTCCACCGGGTGGCAGACGGAATTCAACGCGAGCGACGAAGTTGCTGTACTCGTCCTCGGTCAACAACAAACCACCGTGGCCGGCTTTGCAGCGAATAGCACCATCGACAACTTCGTAGTTATCCACGGCTCCTTGCCATCCGTCCAAATTTTCGCCGTTAAACAGCGACTTGAAAGAGTCGTTCTCGTGACGGCTGAGGATTTCGTTTGCTTCGTCGCCACTAAACTCGCGAATGAACAAATTTCGCCAACGGATTTCGCCGCCATGGGTTTGCAATTGAATGGGCCCCTCAACCGCGAGCGGCGACTTGCGATCCCAATAGTTTTCCATGATTGCGTTATCAACGACCTTTTCGCCATTGAGCCAAACGCTGGTGCGAGCACCAATTTGGCGAATTTTGAACGCATTCCACTCGCCGAATGGCTTGTCCGCCAACTTGGCCGGATCTTTGCCGGGGGCGCCGGCGCTGTTGTTCCAAAGTCCACCGCTGCCGAGTCCGGCACCGATTTTGAATTTCGCTTCTTCGGTCGAATCCCAGATTTGAACTTGAGGCGTGCCCTTTAGGTAGATGCCGCTATCGGCACGAGGCACGGTTTTGTATTCGAGCAACAATTCGTAGTCACGAAAATTGTCGTTGGTGGTCAGGTAGGGGCCCTTGCCGTCGTTAACCAATTCGCCGTTTTCGATCGTCCAGTGCTGTTCGGCTTCCGCCATCCACTGCGATTGCTTTGCGTCTCGCTCCTCGGCGGGCATGTTGGCCAGTTCGGTGGGATTGAAGTGAGGACGAGCTTGCCATCCGTCGAGGGTTTTGCCGTCAAAGATTGCACGATAGCCTTCCGGAGGGGCTTCGGCTCGAACAACGCCATTTGCACACAGAGCGAGCAAGGTCAAGGTAAGCGAGGCAAACGTTCTTTTCATGGGTGGGGTCCTGGGAGGGAAATTTAAGGCTGGAAGCCAACAGTCTAGTTCAAAGGCACTGAAAAATGTTGCACGGATGTCTTGGAAGCATTGAAGATTTCCAATGCGTGGGATTTGCAACGATCACGAACCACAGCAGGATGTAAACGGCAAGGTCAATAGACTTTGCGGGAACGAAAAAGATCGCTCTTCACCGAGCGAGTTTTTTTTCACCGAGCGAGTTTAACGAGAATCACTCTGCTGCAAACCAGCGTAAGAACGGGGGCGCAATGATGGCCCTAGCGACCGACTAAGGACGCCAGCTTGTCTTTTGCAGCCCCAGAATCGATCGTTTCAGCAGCCTTCTTGACCCCATCGCGGATGTCACTCGCGACGCCCACCAACACCAGTGCTGCGGCGGCCCCCGCCAGCACGGCATCGCGGCACGGCCCGGATTCACCGTGAAAGACCCGGCGAATAATTTCGGCACTTTCGTTCGGATTTGCTGCTGCCAAAGCGTCTCGGGTCGCTGGTTGCAGCCCAAAATCAGCGGGGGTCCAATCGTAGGTTTTGTTTTCGGACGCTTGCACGTCAATGACATGCGTCGCTCCGTCGAGCGAGACTTCGTCTTGTCCATCGGCGGCGTGTACCACAAACGAACGGGTGGTCCCCAGGGCTCCGATGGCGTCAGCCACCATGGTTTGGGTTTCGGGGGTCGAGGTCCCAAGCAACTGGTGGGTCGCCCCGGCGGGGTTACAGAGGGGGCCGAGCAAGTTAAATAAGGTTTTCACGCCCAGTTGACGCCGCACTCCGATCACATGCCGCATCGCCGGATGCAACTTGGCGGCAAAGCAGAAACAAATACCATCACGATCAAGCCGCTGTGCGACCGACTCGGCATCAGATTCGATCGGAACGCCTAAGACTTCGAGCACGTCGGCCGACCCGGTCAAACTTGTCGCGCGACGATTCCCATGTTTCGCAACAGCCACCCCTGCTGCGGCTGCCACAATCGCCACGGCGGTGCTGATATTGAACGTCCCGCTGCCGCTGCCGCCCGTCCCACAGGTGTCCAGTAGCACGCGATGCGAATGAGGAATTTGCGTCATGTGTCGACGCATTGCACGCGAAGCCCCGACCAGCTCGCTGACCGATTCCCCTTTTTCCTTCAGTGCAAGCAATAAATTTGCGACATCGCGTTCCTCGGCCTCACCACGCAGCATCGCGTCAATCAAATCACTGGTTTGGTTTTCGTCCAAATCGGTCCCGGAATTGGCTTGTACGATTGCGGCCTGAAAAAGTGATGCCATAGCGAAATCTGAGGGTTCAACTAGAAAGGAGGGAGGGAAGAGAATTCGAGTTAGGTCAAGTTTATACTGGGTTTAATCGCCATGATACGATATCCTTTTCGCTGATGCTGCGACGCCCCCCTTGCTCACGCCACGTTATTGAAACCAAAGAATTTTCATGACACGCAAAATCATTATCGATTGTGACCCCGGTATCGATGACGCCACGGCATTGTGTATGGCACTTTTCGACCCGAGGTTAGAGGTGTTGGCGATCACTGCAACTGCGGGCACAGTCGATGCCGATCAAGCCACGTCCAACGTAATCGCAGTGCTCCAGCAGCTTGACCCCACCAAATATCCGCGGATCGGCAAAGCCGGCCGTCCCGAAGATGCGCCGGTTGTCGATGATCGCCATCTCAACGGCAATGACGGCCTAGGCGATTGCAACTTTCCCGAATCGGCGCGTCAACATTTGCCGGCAAGCGAAAAAGTGATCGCCGAGCTCGCTCGCAAATACCCCAACGAAGTGACGGTGGTGTGTTTGGGACCGACGACGAACATCGCTCGCGTTTGTCGCCGAGATCCGGCAGTATTGCCCCTGTTAGACAAAATCGTGATTGGCGGCGGATCGGTCTCGCATTCGGGCAATGTGACTGCGTCGGCCGAATTCAACATGTACTTTGATCCGGCGGCGGCCCAAGACGTCTTCGAATCCGCCACCACCAAGAGCTTGATTCCGCTTGATATCACCGATGCGATGAGTTTCGGGGTGGATCTGCTGGAAAAATTACCCGCACGCTACTCCCGCGCCGGAAACTTGTTACACAAACTAATCCCCTTTGCGTTTCGTGCCGCGCACCAATTGCTTGGACGCGAACTGATCCCACTGTACGATGCCACCACGATCCTATCGCTGATCGAGCCCGATCTTTTCACCTGGAAATCGATGGCAGGAAAAGTGGAAACCAACGGCGAATTGACCCGCGGCGTCACCGTGTTCGATCAACGTCTGCGACCGGAATGGCCCATCAACATGGAAGTCGCGGTGGATGTCGATGCGGACGAAGCTCATGAAATGATCATTCGTAGTTTGCGTTACGCGGGGCAGCAAACGTAACGGACCTGCCGCACGCTCGACAATTTCCAAGACGCAAAAATCGTATCAGAGAGCGCAAAAATGGAACACGTGGGGGTTCCGAAACCATTATAATCATCGAGCCAGAGTTTCCCCTCTTTTCACTCGATTGCAATCTTATCTTCATGCCTAGTGCGAAACCCTCTTCGGCGCAACCGGTCGTGCGCAGCCGGTTGCTTCCTCGCATCTCTTTCCGCTTTGTTTTCGCAATCACCACCTTGGCGGCGGTGATCGCGGCAGTGGCCCGTCAAGCCGGAAGCGGCGGCGCCTTGGCAACCGCGGCAATCCTTGGTTTAGCCGTTCCGCTGCTCTGTTTTGCCTTGTTTGCCCTGACATTTCTATTTGCATGGGCCGTATCGTCGCTGTGGTTCCACGCCGAAGATGAACAAACGCTAAAAGGCAGCCCGTTTGCCGCGGGCCAATTGCCTCCGCAAATCATGCCGCCACGGGAGCACAACGCATGATCTGCACCCACCGATCCTGGTTCACTGTTTCCCCAATCACGACACTGTCCCCAATCACGACGCTGATGCGATTTATTGCGTTGCGGATCACGATCGTCTGTGTTGCAGCGATCGTTTTGGTTTCGCCTGCGCAAGCCGATGACACACAACGCGATGACAATCAATCGGATGCGTCCCAAACAAGCTCAACGACAATCCCCCCCTCAAGCAACACGAATCCGACTTTGTTGCTTGACCCGTTGTTGCCGCCGACCAGCGGAACGCTGCGATTGCCAACGACCAAAGCCAATACGCTCGGCTTCACTTTGCACATCGAACTAGCGAAACAGCCCTCCTCAGGCAGCGTTCCCGTCAACATTATCGCTCGTTCGACCAGTACATTTGCGGCGGACCGTCGATTGACGATCCGTTTTCGCTCGGACCCTGACGGGCAATTACCGCCCACCAATGGGTTGATCATCGATGTACCACTGTTACTTCCTCAGGGAGCGACGTCGGCACGTGTCACTCGCTACCTGCCAAAATTTTCGGCGGGCTACCAGTATCAACTCGCGGTCTACGAGCAGGGCAGACCGCTAGAGGATTGCGTGGCAAAAATTGGTGCTGCGGATACCGATTTTTACAGCAATGAACAACACCTGAACTGGTTGTTGATCACCGATAGTGACGTGGTCGATTACGCCGCGCTTCCCGATCTGCGCGGGCTTATTTACCACGACCCTCAATTCACCGCATCGTCGTATCGCGGCACCGTTGGAGCTCCCCGCGACGATCCTCGTTTTTATGAATCGGTGTTTTCAAACGGTCCCCACGGCGTGGCGGGGCAATCCGATTTGCCCACCGATTGGCGAGGTTACCAACACTATGATTTGATCATCGTCGATCCATCCGCCGTGAAAACCGCGATGGAAAACGGTAAATATAAAGCGATTCAGCAATGGGTGCTCAACGGCGGGTCGATTGCACTTTACGATTCCGCATCGGAGCAATCCTTTGTGGACGTGCTCGAATTGACCGCCGAGCGTCCTAAGTCGTTGGCATTAAACTTCATCACTCCCGAAAGCGTGTTCGACGAAAATATTCGCAGACCTGTGGATGAAAGCTGGAACCAAAAAATTTGGTTACGTCCACTAGGTGCGGGAATCGCTTTTGGATTGCGGAAATTGGATGACGAAGAATTTCCCAGCGCGCGGCAATGGTGGGTGGTCGAACACACGCTTGGACATCGCATTTCACCGATGTTGCGTCGTGGAGTCGACCCGATTCTCGGCGACCGGCGTTTCGGTCGCTGGTTAATTCCCGGTGTCGCCCAACCGCCGGTGTATACGTTTATGGGACTGCTTGCCTTGTTTGTCATCTTGGTCGGCCCGGTTGCCTACCGCAGCACCGCGAAACGAGGCCGCACCTATTTGATGTTTTTGATTGCACCTGTGTTGGCAATCGTGACCACCGCATTGATGTTCACTTACGGCATCCTGTCGGATGGGTTTGGAACATCGGCGCGGATCCGTCAATTGACTTGGGTCGATGGCGTTTCGGGCAACGCGGGTGAACGAGTCCAATCGACTTATTTTGCCGGACTGAGACCGACCGAAGGTTTGTCATTTGCAGGCGATGCCGAAGTGATGCGTTACAGCGACGGTAGCGCCGGGTCGTGGGAGGAACTGACCGAGCGAAGCCCCGCGATCCTTGGAAACATTCGTCTTGAATCGGATCAACAAGTCTTTGACAGTGCGTTCCTGCCGTCACGTCAACAGCGTCAATTCATTGTCCACCAACCTCGCGAGCAGATCGGGACGCTGTCCATCGCAACCGAGAAACTCGATCCGTTTTCCCCGTCCGCCACGATCACCAATCGCTTTGACTTTGCACTGCGTCAATGCATCCTCCGCGACACGGACGGCGATTACTGGTTCGCCGACCACGTTCCCAGCGACAGCGAGAAGGTTCACTGTATCGCGATTACGCGAGCGCAATCTTCGAAACTGATCGGCGACTTGTACAACCAATTTCGACCAATGGAGGAGGACTTGTATCGTTCGCCGCAACGCAGTTTTCGGCGGACGACGCGGGACTTGATCATCACTATCAGCGAACAAATTAAACATCAATCGATGTCGCAAACCGACGTGCTGTCGGGCTCCTTCGAACATTGGTTGAATCAACGGATGCAATTGGAAGGAGAAATTCCGCATGATCATTTCGTGGCTGTCTCGGACGTCAGCAGCGACGTGGTCTTGGTCTCGGGAACCGAACTTGTCGATAGCGTCCGTTTCGTGTTTGGAACACTCAAATGAATACAACTCCCTCGTTTGCGATCCCCGGTTCCGGCGCAAACGGTAATTTGACATCGGCATCCAACGCGTCCGGCGGGGTGCATCACGGCGAGACCGATTGTATCGAACTGCGTCGACTGCATCGTTTTTTCGGGAAAACGAAAGCGGTCAATGACATTTCGTTCGCGGTGGCTCGCGGCCATGTCTTTGGTTATATCGGCCCCAATGGCGCAGGCAAAACCACGTCGATGCGGATTTTGGCCACGCTTGATTTACCGAGTTACGGAGACGCGTTCGTCGATGGGTTTTCCGTCGTCAACGATCCAGAACTGGTCCGTCGACGACTTGGTTTTATGCCCGATTCGTTTGGCACTTACCGTGATGTCAATTGCAAAGAGTATCTCGATTTTTTTGCCCGGGCCAACGGACTGGTGGGGCGTGAACGGAACCAACGCCTTGACTGGGTGCTCGACTTTACCGGCACCAAAGGGATGGCTGAAAAACCGATTCGCGGCTTGAGCAAAGGCATGAAACAACGTCTCTGTCTGGGACGCGCGCTGATTCACGATCCCTCCGTGATGATTCTGGACGAACCCGCCGCAGGACTTGACCCGCGTGCTCGCATCGAGCTTCGCAAAATGATTCGTGAGCTAGCCGATCGAGGCAAAACGGTGCTGATCAGTAGCCATATCTTGACCGAGCTAGCCGAAATGTGCGACTCCGTTGGCATCATCGAACAGGGGTCACTACTGGCAACCGGCAGCGTGGAACAGATTCAACGGCAACGGGAAACGCATCGCGAATTGTCGATCCGTTTGCTTGATCGAGTCAACGAATGTGCAGACGAGATCTCGACACTCCCAAGCGTTGAAAAAATGATCATTGACGGTGAATGTTTGCGATTCGAATTTGAAGGAGACGCCGCAGACCAGTCCGACTTGGTCGCCTGGATCGTTAGTCGCGGGTATCGCGTGGTCGAAGTCGCGTCCCACAAAAAGAGTCTCGAAGATGTTTTCTTGCAGGTCACCGAAGGGTTGGTTCAATGAGTGGAAGTGTATCCATCCCCACCGCTTCGCTGTCCAAGATGAACGCAGCAAATCGCTGGGATCGGTTTGATGATTGGTGTGAAAAAATGGGGGATCGGCTTAATCCGATCCTGGTCAAAGAGACTCGCCAAGCACTGAAGAGTCGCCAATTTGTCGTCACGTTTTCGGTGTTGCTTTTTGCCGCGTTTGCCTGGACCGTCGTCGGCAGTTTGTCGCAAATGCCACAAATCTACACGACTCCCTCAGCCGCACGTTTGATGATTGGCTACTACGTGGTGCTGGCGATCCCGATGTTGTTGGTCGTACCGCTCGCCGCGTATCGCTCCTTAGAAGGCGAAATTGACGACGGCACGCTTGAGCTGCTATCGATCACGGCGCTGAGCCCTTGGCAAATCGTGCTGGGAAAACTCGCCAGCGCGTCGCTGCAAATGATGATCTATTTTGTGGCCTTGTTCCCATGCATGGCGTATGCCTACACGCTTCGTGGCGTCGATTTGCCGACAACGCTGATCATCATCGCGGCGCTGTTGGTGGCCGGATTGGTTTTAACCGTAGCGGCGCTGTTCCTTGCTCCGTTGGCACAAAGCCGGACCGGTCGTATCGCCACGCTGCTGATGTTGATGATGATCTTGCTGTTCGCCGAATATACGATCGGCTATCTCGTGATCGATCTGATCCTCAATGGCAATGCGCTGACGAGTGACTGGATCTTTTTCCTTTGCACCTCGACGCTGCTGGTGTCATTATCGGCAGGCCACTTGATGCTGACCGCAACGGCGGCGCAGTTAACCCCCGAGAGCGAAAATCGCTCGACACACCTTCGCATTTCGATGATGGTGTTGTCGATGATCTTGGTGGCAATCGGGGCCTATGCGATCAGGGGACTTGATCAGAGCGGAAACGTTTTCATTTTGATTGCGGTCGTATTGGCGATCTTGTGGACTGTATTCGGAAGCATGCTGGCGGCAGAATCCCCCGTGATGACTCCGAGGATTCGACGCGAGTTACCGCAAAGTTTTATCGCACGGGTGGCGTTGACTTGGCTGACCCCAGGCCCGGCAACTGGATTGGTGTTCGCAACGGTTAATATCGTGGTGTTGACCGGGTTTGTGGTGTTTGGCGTTTTTGAATACCGCCAACAACCGGCAAGCTTTCGCGCGTCCGACCTACAATCGCTATTTCGACTCAGCATTTTGTTCTCGAGTTATTTAGTGGCCGGTTTGATTGCTGTCCGCTGGATCGTCGCGTTGGTGCGAATCAACAACCATCCACGCGTCGAAATTGGACTCGCCGCGATGGTCACGGTACTCGTGTTAGCCGCGTTGGTGCCCTATTCGATCGGTTTGCACCTGAACGACTATCGAAACT